>JBGAVF010000138.1:0-7848 GCA_044228315.1 Bacteroidia bacterium
TCACTTTCATCGCTTTTATCTTCATTCATAAATTCACCAAGTTCTTTGATGAATACGCCGGTGTCCTGTGAAAAGCTTTTGAACTTGGTTTGAGAGGCGGCAGGCAGGGTAAAAAGTATAAGAAATAGATAAAGATATCGTTTCATAGCAGGTGAATTCGTTGGTCGTGTAATATTTATTGCTGAATAAAGAGTGCGGCGCACCAGTTGTTTTTACTTTTCGATTTTACGAATTTAATTCCGTATGAAAGGGCAGCATTTGTTATATCCTGTAAATCGTTGAGGTAAAAGCCGCTGAGCAGAATAACGCTGCCCGGCTGGGTTATATTGTGGTACTGGGCCAGGTTCTCCAGGTTGTAATTGCGGGTGATATTGCTCAGGATGATGCGTTTGTTGCAGGGCAGCCAGAGATCGAGAAACTCCTGCTCCGATAAAGCAGCGGCATCGCCCAGCACCACGGTGGCGTTGGTGATCTCATTCAGTTCAAAATTCTCGGCAGCGTTTTCAAAGCACCACTCATCGTAGTCGATAGCAATGGTAAGAGCTGCACCGAGCCGGTTGGCCAGTATGGCAAGCACACCGGTTCCGCAGCCCATATCGAGGCAGGCGGCATCGCGGAAGTCGATTTCCATCATCAGTTCCAGCATCAGCTGGGTGGTTTCATGATGGCCGGTGCCGAAACTCATTTTGGGCTGAATCAAAATATCGTACGTATACGAAGGGTCGGGATCATGAAAAGGGGCCCGAATCCGGATGTCGGGCGGTATCTCGATCGGGTTGAAACTCTCTTCCCAGCGGGCGTTCCAGTTGATATTGTTTTCCATCACCTGCAGGGCCGGAACCGGTAAGCCGTAGCAAACTATGATCTCATCGATGAGGGGCTTCTGCTCTGTGTAGTTCTCCTGTAAAATGTAAGCCAGAATAAAGGCATCTTCCTGTGTGAAACTCTCAAAATCCAGTTCACTGAGTTCTGCAATAATGATATCCTGAAGTTCGTCCGAGGCTTCAATTTTCAGTTCGTAGTATATCTCCATAATTGTTTTTTTAAATACTGCTTATAATTCCGGATGTTTCTGAATGAAGCCCATGAAATTCGCTACGTAGTAAAAAGCAATGCAGAAGGCACCGGCTCCGAACAAATAAATGGCATGCTGACGAAACTCTTCGTGGCCGATAAATTCGCCTACCATCCACAAGCTGTTGGCGCTGATCCAGAAACAAACGGCCAGGTTGTGGAGCAGGTCTTTGGTATGGCTTCTCGACATCCAGGTGATGACGATGGCCAGGGTAATGGTTGGTACAATCATAATTAGGCCAAGGGTTTTTAATTCGAGGCACCAGCTGATATCTTTCCCGAGCCAGAAAAGGATATGCATATTTTCAAATTTGCGAATTCGCTGAAGCATAAAAAAAATGAGTATGATTGCACCGGCAAAGATGGGTGTAAATTTACATCCACGATAATTTTAATCATGCGAATTTTATTTCTGATCCTGCTCGGGTTTCTTGGCTCAAAATCGTTATTGGCTCAGGCGCATATCAGCGTCGACAGCGCCACCTATGATTTTGGAAGCATACAGCAGGGTGTTTCGGTGGAGCATACTTTCCGCATACGGAATACAGGTGATCAACCGCTTGTGATCAGTGCCGTGGAGCCGGCCTGCGGATGCGTCACCGTTAGCTATCCGAAGCAGCCCCTGATGCCCGGCGACTCGGCCTCAATTGGTGTGAAATTTCTTTCAAAAGGGAAGAATGGCTTTCAGCTGCGCTCGGCAGCCGTGTATTCCAATGCCGACAATTCCACGATTCAGTTGTACATGAAAGGGGAGGTGTTACAATAATCAGAGTATCCCGCTATCGGCAAAGCTATAGTACCCGCTATCGGTAAATATGAGATGGTCGGCAACCGTTATGTTGAACAGTTTGCAGGCATCCTTTATTTTCCGGGTGATATCCAGGTCCTGATTGCTGGGCGAGAGGTTGCCGCTGGGATGATTGTGCGCCAGCACCACGGTGGATGCATCGCATTCGATAATTTGTTTCATGATCTTCTGTACATCCACTACGGTGCTCGATAGTCCGCCAATGCTGATGCATTCTTTTTTCAGAAACTGAAGGTTGCGGTTCAGCAGTATGATCCAGAATTCTTCGTGGGTGAGGTTTTCGAATTCGGGGGTGAAAAACTCATAGATCTCCTTGGGTGTTACGAACCTCTGACGCTTCATCGCCTCTTCAGCCTTTCGTCTGCGTCCCAGTTCAAGCGCAGCAGCAATTACTACCGCTTTGGCTTTGCCAATGCCTTTCACTTTCATAAGCTCCGGTTCGCGCAAGCGGCCCAGTGCCACCAGGTCGTTGCCGGCCAGTTGCAGCACTTCTTTGCTGAGTTCAACGGCCGATTTGTTGCGTGTGCCGTTGCCCAGCAGCAGGGCGATCAGTTCGGCGTTACTTAAGGCGGCTTTGCCTTTGCTTAAAAATTTTTCACGTGGTTTGTCATCCTCGGCCCATTGATGTATGGCCAGGTGTTTTGATGTTTCCTGCATAAGTTTGTTTTTATTAATTAACGTAGCAAATATATCTTTCCGTAAGCTTTATTTATATCATCACTTTTTGAATTAAATGTTGCGTCTCCTTCGGTTTCGCGTAAGGTGTATGTATTTTTTTTATCTGAAATAATAACCCGGTACAGGTATACTCCGTTGGCCAGTTTATCGCCGAACTCATCGGTTCCGTTCCACACCACATCGGTGATGTTGGTGCCTATATGAAGGGGCCCCAGGGCTTCTTTGGTTATGGTTTTCACCACCTTGCCCGAAACGGTGCTGATCTGAATTTTAATATCAGAAGGAGGCTGCTCCCCGGTTATTGTAAACACAAAACGCATGGCACTGCTTACCGGATTCGGATACGGATAAAAATGGGTGATGCTGGCTTTATGGATCACCTGAAAACTCACGGCATAATCGGCCGAACCGGCGGCATTTCCACTGGCATCATAGGCATTCACGGTAAGAGTATATACACCGTCGGGGAGTGCGGCCGGGTTGTATTCCACGGTGGCTTTCCGTTTCACACTGTCGGCCGGGGTAAACACCACTTCCGGTGAATTGAAGGCAACAGCATGTGAAACCCCGTCAGGATACCGCAGGGTTATTTTGAACGAAGACGTATCCTTCATAAACCGGATCTTATTTTCGTCAACCGCCGTAATGAGGATATGCGGAGAAGGCTGCACAATTTCGTTGTTATTGATATGCTGCCCGTCGAAGGTAACATCGAGCAGCGGGTTTATAGCATCGTGTATGATGAATACATTTTTCTGAAATACATTGTTGTTATAACTCAACTCCGGTTGTTTCCCCGGATTGAAAATAACCTGAATACGGTTTTGTCCGCCTCTTCCAACCGTTGAAAAAACACCTGAAAAATAGAGGCTGTCGCCGGCCGGCAGTGGCTTCAGTTTTTGGGTGGTGAGAATTTCTTCTTTGTTATACCGGTCCAGCATTTTCACCACCACATCAATGCTGTCCATCCCGGTCGATGAAATATTCTGAAAACCGATACTGATGCGGATGCTGTCGCCTTCCTGCAGGGTGTCTTTATAGAAGAAGTATTTATAATTGCTGTTTACGCTGCCTTCCGGTAGTTCATCATACGTCACGATCCAGTGTTTCAACTGGCTCATGGTGCGCAGCGAATCATCGGTATACCGCATACGGATACGAAGAAACGGATAGGTGGTAGCAGAAACACCGCTCAGGTCGAAGCTGTCGGCGTGCAGGTTGTTGTATAAAACCACCTCTTGCTGGTTTGGTGTTCGTCCTATGATATCATAGCTGATGCTGTCGCGTGCATTGTCGATGCCTGAGTTCCATATGTAGGAGGTGTGCCAGCGGTTGGCCTGACCGATCCATTCACTCATGATCTCTCCGTCGGTGACCAATGGGTAAAGCTGAGTAAACTTTTCAAGTTTTTGCAGATACGGGCTGCCGGCAATGCCGCTCACGGTGTCGGCTGTTTCTTCCAAAACCGGGTCAGCAGCTGAACGCGCCTGGCGGGTAATGAGGTAGTAGGGCCAGCCTTCCCGTACCGAGGTGATCTTAACGGCCCCGATGGATTTAAAGGCATTGATGAGGGCAGTATCCCAGTTTTCAATACCGGTATTCCGTCCGTTATGTACATAAATATGATACCCTTTTGGAATATTGTAAATGTGATTTCTGAGAGAATCGCGGATGGCCTGATAGTTCGGATTGCCCACGTTATTGGTGTTGAACCAGAAGGAGCCGCTGCGTATATTGCTGATCACTCCCATACCCGGATTAAATGGATAAGGCACCTGGGCCACCGGATTGAACATGCTGTTGTAATTGTACCTCGACTCGTTGTCGGGATTGTAGGCAATAATGGCAATGCCGTCGCCGATGGATACGTAACGGGTCGGCCAGTAATTCACGTTAAAAGTTCGTGTGGAAGGGCCATTCTGCCCGTACGTGGTGACACTGTAAAACGTAGATGTTTTCCGAACGAAGTTAAAGGCCCGTTGCAACATCAGAAATAGGCATTGTTGAAAGTGATACCGCTGAATTGCTGGGTATGTTTCTGTGCCCATCCGTTCGGGGCATTGGATATGAAAATGAATGATGTGTTTTCCCAGACTTCGTTGGTATTGCCGTTGAGCAGTTTCACCCGCCAGTAAAGCACCGTGCTGTCGGCCGGCGTAATGGAAGGGCTCCAGGAAGCAATAAAATTACTGCTCACCACCGGTGAGGTTATTTTGAACGGGGAATTGAAATTGGCATTGGTATCGATCTCGAAAATGAATGAAGAGGCCTGATTACTTACCGTGCTGGCCTGGGCCCGCAACGATACCGGAAGTGAACTGACTATGGAATATTTTACCGGTGATATGATCTGCGCCCCTTCCGATGGCATAAAATACTGCAGGGCAAAGGTATTGTTGAGCTCATTGCTCTCTGAAATTTCATTCAGTGCATCCACTGCGATGGCAAAAACATTCAGGCCTTTTGTTTTCAGGTCTTTCGACTTGATACGGAAATATAATGTATCGGTATTGAAGGTGCTGACCTTGCGTATGGAAGGCAAGCTTATTATCGACTGATCAGGAAGTGTGCGTTTTAATGTAACGGTAAAACTGTCGTTGAGTGCTTTACCGGTATTTTTTATCACCACGGCCACCGCAAAGGAATCGGAGAGGGCATTGGTTTCAGCCGGAGTAATAAAGGCATTGCTGATGGAGTAATCGGGTGTGCTTTTAAAATACAGTCGCAGGGCTGGATCCCCTTCATATGCGAACTGGCGTGAGTGAATCAGATTGAAGATATTGGTCCCCGTCGGGTCCTGATAATCATGAATGGTTTGTTTGATGATATCACCAACACCCTGTCCATACTTTTTATACGAAACACTTTCGTAAAACCGGGAAGTAAATGCATCCAGCTCACTGGTAAAACCGTAACCGCTGTTGGCAATCCATGCTACGGTGCCCCGGTCTTTGGCCAGCACAAATCGTTCGCCAAGGGAGCTTTTGGTAAAGCTGTTGCCAAGCACGCAACCACTGAATAGCATCATCGGATATTTCCCTTTATTGTTCAGTTCTTCCGGGCCGCCAAAGTCGATCTCCAGAATGTCGGAGGCCCCGTGCCCGATATAGGTAAGCATTCCCAACCCGTTGTTGAGGTCATTTTGTATGTACGATTTCAGTCCGGTACTCACCGACACCGCCTGATCTTTGGAATAGGTTTTAACACTGCCACCCACCATAGGTTTTTCAATCAGTAATTTATAGGCATTGAGGTAGGCTACGAATAAATTGTTCTCCGACATCTCACGTCCCCCGGCCAGGTGCAGGATGTTTTTCTGCCATAACTGAGAGGGTGTGGTTTCGTATTCTTTTATTTTATCGAGGTAGTTCGAAATATCGGCATTGGTAATGGCGGGCACCCTTCCGGTAGCAATGGCAGGTTCCAGATTGGTTCCTTTCAGTCCGGAGGTAAACATATAGTCAGACCCCGGATTCCCGTAAGTAGGCACCAGGTCGTATGCAAACCCGATGGTATCGGTACGCACAAGGTAATGCAGTTGACCTTTACCAAGTAACAGCATGTATTTTATTTCGGTTGTTGTGTTTTGCAATGCGTAATTGCAGAAGTTACGCAAGGCCAGCGGATGATGCAACCCGAAATAGAACTGATCGTACAATTGATTGCTGGTGACGATGAGCGGATGATATCCGGTGGAGGTGCGGTAGGCGGCATAATCGGAGGCCCCCGGCATCAGTGTAGCATGTGTAATGATGAGGTAATCATAGCCGTTCGAGAAATTGTAATTCTGAAACGTAACGGCCTGCGGTGTACCTGCGGGAATGATATCTGTACTGTCGGCAATGATGATTTCTTTACTGCTGCCGGCATTTGGAACAATGAATTGAAGGGTACCTGTGTTGAGGCGCGCGCCTATACGAATATGATTGGTGTGGTCGTACACTATGGGTGCCGACTTCGCAGAGGCATAATTACTGAATGTTACAAAACTTGAGGTGCCGGTTTGATATCCTTCCAGTGAAAAGCTGAAGGAAGAAGTATTGTTGAGGGTGTACTGCCGTGCATAGGTAAGAAATATGCCTCCCACGCATTGGTTGTCGGCAATCAATCCAAGGTCGTTCTTACAAAAAAACTGAAAGCGGGTAGTGAGTGTTCCCAGATCGCTTACCGTTAGGGGAAACGTGCGGCGGTGGGTAAGGTATCCTTTGTACAGGGTATCGGTTAGTTGCCGGTATACCGTGTTGTTGGCACTCACACTAACGATCATGTGGTGATTGTAAAGTTGTCCGGCCGGCAGTTCTACATCCGAACGGCCGAACCACAGGCAGGTAACCGATGGGTTGGGTCCTGCGCTGAATTTAAACGGTGTGGGTACATCGTACAACTTTCCCTGGCCTCTCTTGAAAATCCCGTCCATCCAACCTTCCGCATCGGAATATTCCGAAAGGGAGCCGTAATCAAGAATGGGTACCCCGTCGTAAAAAGTATTGGTATAAACGGTGTTTACCGTATGCATAAAATAGGATTCTGCTGTACGGCCCGTATAGGCGGTATCATTAAAAAGGGTCACACGCTTTCCGGGTGTGCTGCTGTTCCAGGTTAAAAAATACACTGCAGTGTCGGTATAAAGGCTGAAGTACGGATGTGGTTGCTCGGCCGGAGTGCGGTAAAGCTTTGTATCCGTTTGCCCGGTGTTGGCCTTGCCTATAAACTCGATATAGTCGCCGGGATCTATACGCCCATCGGCCTCTCCGTTAATGTAGAGGTATTGTTCTTCACCCAGGTTGAATAACTGAATGTTCTTTGCATTCACCGAACCAAGATTTATCCCTGCGTTCACCAGGTCGTTGTAGTAAATACGGTAGATGCCGTTTTTTGCCACTTTGAATTTGTAATAACTCTGGGAGTAATTGATCCATTCATTGCCGTACGGTCCCTGTGCCACTGCCATGGACGACAGGAACAGGAATGGAAGCAACAAACAGACAAACTTTTTCATTTCTGCAGAGAGTAAATTTTTATTGGGGTTGGTATCTACAAATTTAGCAGGTTGAAATTAAAAAGCAATACTCTTTCCGGAGTTTCATTTTTTCTGCAGGGCTTCCCAGAATTCAACAGCCCGGCGTGTGTGCGGGATGCAGATGCTGCCACCTACCACGTTGCCAACGGCCAGGATCTCGAACAGTTCGGCAGTAGTTACACCGAGTGCATAGGCTTGTTGTAAATGATATTTTACACAATCGTCGCAACGCAGCACAAGGGATGCCACCAGGCCGAGCATTTCTTTG
>JBGAVF010000139.1:0-7782 GCA_044228315.1 Bacteroidia bacterium
CGTGTGCATGCACAGTTTGTAAATGCACCGGTGTACGATCTGAAAAAATATCATTTCGGATATCTTTTCGGCCCTGATATATGTAACCTGAAAATCATCAACGATCCGAATTTTCTTCGGGTGGATTCGGTGAAGAGTGTTGGGTATACCGGCGGACTGCAGGGTTTTCATCTGGGTGCCCTGGCCGACTTGCGACTGGGCAAATCATTCAATCTCCGGGCCATGTTTACCATATCCTTTGCTTTTCGCACCGTGAACTATGTTTTCACGAATCCGAAAACACCGGGAACCGCTAAAATGGAATCTACCTATCTTAACTGGCCTTTGCTGTTGAAGTACAAAAGTGAACGTCATGTGAACTGGCGCTATTATGTGCTGGGAGGTATGCAGTACAGTTACGACCTTTCATCCCAAAAAAATACACGCCGCAGCTTCACCGAACCGATCGTGGCATTAAAACCCAACAGCCTGAATTATGTGATGGGTTTCGGCTGGGATATCTATTATCCGTATTTCAAATTCTCACCGGAAATCAGACTGGTGCAAAGTATCGGCAACATGCTGGTGAAAGATAACTTTGTGTATTCCCGTGTGCTGAATGGGGTGTATCCCCGTTTCATTGTGTTCTCTATTACTTTTGAATAATTCCGTGTCGTTTTGTTTTTTTCGTCAGGGTATTTCCCTTATTTTCCCCTGCTATGTGGATTGAACTCAAAAGGCCTCTTGTGATTTTTGACCTGGAAACAACCGGTATCAGTATCAGTTTCGACCGGATCATTGAACTGTATTATATAAAACTGATGCCCGATGAAACACGGGAAGAAAAGAGATACCTGCTGCATCCGGGCATCCCGATACCGGCTGAAGCCACCGCTATTCACGGATATACCAATGAAATGGTAGCCGGATGTCCGTCGTTCGCCGATGTAGCACACGAACTGGTGGAGGCCTTTCAGCATTGCGATTTTGCCGGTTTCAACAGCAATAAATTCGATTTCCCATTGATGGTAGAAGAGTTTTTACGGGCAGGTGTTGAATTCGAAGTAAGCAAACGGAAGTTTATTGATGTACAACGGATCTTCCATACCATGGAACCCCGCAATCTGTCAGCCGCGTACCGCTTTTATTGCAACAAAGAACTGGTAAATGCCCACAATGCCAAAACCGATGTAGAAGCTACACTTGAAGTGCTTCACTCCCAACTCACCCGGTATGAAAGCACCCTCGGCCGTTCGGTAGATGCCTTGCACACCTTCAGCGGACAAACTGATAATGCTGACCTTGCCGGACGTATTAAATTCAATGATAAGGGCGAAGAATATTTCGCATTCGGTAAACATAAAGGCAAAACCGTGAGTGAGGTGTTTAAAAAAGAGCCCAGCTATTACGACTGGATCATGAATGCCGATTTCAGTATGGATACAAAACGGGTGCTTACCCGCATACGACTGCGCAGTTTCGGAAACCAATAAAATATGACCTCTCCCGCCGATATCCTGAAAACGTATTGGGGATACGATGCTTTCCGTGATCTGCAGTTGCCGATCATTGAGAGCATTCTGAAGGGCGATGATACCCTTGCCCTGATGCCTACCGGTGGAGGAAAATCCATCTGTTTTCAGGTACCTGCACTGGTAAAACCGGGCCTTTGTATAGTGATAAGCCCGCTGATCGCGTTAATGAAGGACCAGGTGGAGCAGCTTCGCAATCGTAATATTATGGCCGCTGCCATCTTCAGCGGCATGCAGCGCAGCGAAATTGAAATCACCCTGAACAACGCTGTGAACGGAGCATACAAATTCCTGTATGTTTCCCCCGAACGACTAAAAACGTCCCTGTTTCTCGAGAAGGTTTCGGTGATGAACATCAACCTGCTGGCTGTTGATGAGGCGCATTGTGTATCGCAATGGGGGTACGACTTTCGTCCGGAATATTTGCAGATAACCGACATCAGACCTTTTCTGAAAGGAGCACCGGTGCTGGCGCTTACAGCTTCCGCCACAACCGCTGTTACCGACGACATCATCCGGAAACTGAATCTGTTGCCCGGGACTGTATTTCGTAAAAGCTTTGAGCGTAAGAACTTGCGTTATCATGTGCGCATCACGGAGAACAAGGATCAGAAATTACTTGAGATTTGCCGGCACATGAAAGGCAGTGGCCTGATTTACACCAACAGCCGGAAACAAACCCAGGATGTGGCACGCTGGCTCAACGAGCACGGGCTGAACGCTGCCTACTATCATGCCGGACTCAGTACCACCCAGCGCGATAAAATACAGCAGGACTGGATCAGGAATAAAACCCGCATCATAGCCTGTACTAATGCCTTTGGCATGGGCATCGACAAACCGGATGTACGCTTTGTGCTGCATTATAAAATGCCTTCCTCGTTAGAAGCCTATTACCAGGAAGCCGGCCGGGCAGGGCGTGATGGAAACAATTCGCTGGTACTGGTACTTTATCATGATAATGACACGGTAGAAGCACGGGAGTGGCTGGCTCAACGTCATCCCGACAAGGCTACGATACGAAGGTGTTACGACCTGCTGTGTAATTTTCTCCGCATTCCCGCCGGCAGTGGTATGGATGTATCGTATGATTTTGACCTGGCACAATTCTGTAAAGAGAGCGGTTTGAAAGCCAGCGCTGTGCTCGTTGCCTTTCAGCAGCTTGAATACCTGCAACTGATCAAATCCACACCGGCTATGTTTACCCCTTCTCAGGTATTTATGGAGGTGTGTTCGATTTTCACACAAAGATTCAGGAAAAAGACATTGCAGCGCGCGTACCGGGTTGCAGTGCCGAGGCTGTCAGGGCGTGTTTAGAGACATTACACCGCCTTCAGTTGGTTGATTATGTTCCGCAAAGTGATAAGCCAAAAATCACATTCATCTCCCCACGCATCACTTCCTCTGATATTATTTTTGATGATGCACGGGCTGCCTTTCTAAAAAATACAGAATCGGAAAAACTGGAGACGGCAATGTATTATGCAAGGCAAACACAGGAATGCAGAAGTCGTGTAATTTTAAAATATTTCGGGGAGCCCGATGGCTTACCGTGCGGCGTATGCGATATATGCCTTGAACGAAGTAAAAAAGAAATGCCTCAGGAACGCTTCAACAGTATTTATAAAGAAATAGAGAACGCTTTGGTACTAACCTCACTTACTCCCGAGGCCCTGCATCGTAAGTTAAGTGCTTTCCCACCTGCAGAGATACAACAGGTGGTGCAGTATTTGCTGAAAAATGAAATCATTGAATTCAACAAAAACCATGAATTATGTTTTTGCTGACACCGAGCCTTTACCCGAAACTTTGCAGCTACAACGAATATGCCCGTGCAATAGCTTGGGCAATGTTTTGTCCGTCGACCGCAGCACTGATTATACCGCCCGCATAGCCGGCACCTTCGGCACAGGGGTACAGCCCTTTCACCTGCACATGTTCAAAAGTATCCGCATTCCTGGTGATCCGCACCGGGCTGCTGGTGCGGCTTTCGGTAGCAACCATGATCCCCTCACCCGAATCATACCCTTTTATTTTCTTTCCAAACACACGGAGACCAATTTGAAGAGCAGAAACAATTTCTTCCGGTAATATTTCATTCAGTCGGGCCGGTGTTAATCCCGGCAGATAGCTGTTTTCAGGAAGCGTTGACGAACTCCTGTTCGAAAGAAAATCAGCAATGCGTTGTGCTGGCGCCTTAATGCTGTTGCCTGCTTTTTCAAAACACCGTTGTTCCAGTTGCATTTGATAATGCATGGCTGCCAATGGTCCGTGCGCAGCAAATTTTACCCATTCTTTCTCTGAGATGCTCACCACCATGCCGCTGTTGGCAAAGCGTCCGTTACGTTTGCTGGGACTCCATCCGTTAACCACCACTTCCCCGGGTGAAGTAGCCGCCGGTGCTATAATGCCCCCCGGACACATACAAAAACTGAATACCCCACGGTCCTTTGCCTGGGTCACCAAACTGTAAGATGCAGGAGGCAGGTAACCCGGACGAACCGAACATTTATACTGGGCCTGATCCACCAGGGATTGTGGATGTTCAACCCTGACTCCCATAGCCAATGGTTTGGCTTCAATAAAAATTTTACGCTGATGCAGCAAGTTAAAAATATCACGGGCACTATGTCCGGTAGCCAGTATCACATGCGTAACCGGAACCCGGGTGTGTTGATTTATTGTAATGCTCTTTATACGGTCCGAGTCCACCTCCAGATCGGTCAGCTTGCTGTTGAAATGAACCTCACCTCCGCATTGCTCAATGGTATTTCGTATGGCTGTTACAATGGCCGGTAGCTTATTGGTGCCAATATGCGGATGCGCCTCGTATAATATCTCGGGCAAGGCACCATGTGCTACAAATAGTTCCAGGATTTTACCAAGGTCTCCGCGCTTGTTGCTGCGTGTATATAATTTACCATCGCTGTATGTTCCGGCCCCCCCTTCTCCGAAGCAATAATTGCTTTCCGGATTCACAATACCTGCTTTGTTTATTTCAGCCAGGTCGCGGCGGCGGCTTTTTACATCCTTGCCCCTCTCAAAAATAACCGGCTTCATTCCATCTTCTATCAGCTGAAGAGCGGCGAACATGGAAGCAGGTCCGAAACCGATGATATGAACCTCCGGTGCATTTTTTACATTCCGGAAAGGAACCTGAGGTATATGGGGTACAAAATCCTCATCCACAAAAACATCGGCGACAAACCGGAACTTTACATTTCGGCTGCGCGCATCAAGCGATTTTTTGCGGATATGGAACCCGGTGATCTGCTCATTACGCACATGTAAGGCGCTGGCAAACGAATGAAGCAACTGCATGTTATCGGTGCAGTTTTCGGGGGAAAGGAAAATTTCAAGCGTTGAAGGCATGAACGGAATGTCAGGTTTTTTATCCTGAAATATAAGAATTGAAATGCCCCGGTTATGAATACGTAATTATTTCAGCGTTGGCACTGATCTTTTTTATCAGCCCCTGTAACACGTTACCGGGGCCGAATTCGCTGAACTTCACAGCCCCGTCGGCTGCCATTGCCTGCACACACTGCGTCCATTTTACCGGTGCGGTTAACTGTATGAGCAGATTCTGACGGATGGCACCTGCTTCCTTTACTGCCGTAGCCACAGCATTCTGATACACCGGGCATACCGGCTCAATAAAGGCCGTTTCTTCAATGGCTTTTGCCAGTTCTTCCTCTGCCGGCTTCATCAACGGTGAATGAAATGCTCCTCCCACTGGCAACATCAGGGCACGTTTGGCTCCTGCGGCTTTCAGTGCTTCACAGGCCTTCTGAACACCGGGTACCGAGCCAGATATCACTAACTGACCGGGGCAATTATAATTTGCTGCAACCACAATCTCATCGGTAATCGAACGGCATACTTCTTCTACTTTTGAGTCATCGAGTCCGAGGATGGCAGCCATGGTGGAAGGTTGCAGTTCACAGGCTTTCTGCATGGCCTGTGCGCGGATACTTACCAGTTTTAAAGCATCTTCAAAATGAAGCGTTTTATTGGCCACCAGGGCGCTGAATTCACCGAGTGAATGGCCTGCTACCATATCGGGTGACGGATGTTCCTTTACCAGGTAGCTGATCACCGAATGAAGAAAAACTGCCGGTTGCGTAACCCGGGTTTGCTTCAGGTCTTCGTCGCTGCCGCTGAACATGATGTCACTGATACGGAATCCGAGAATATCATTGGCCAGTTCAAATAATTCCTTGGCTTTGTTGCTGTTATCGTAAAGGTCTTTTCCCATGCCTGGGAACTGCGCACCCTGTCCGGGAAATACAAATGCATGTTTCATATTGAATATCTTTTCGCCGGTAAAAATAATAAAAAAAGCCCTGCCGGAAATCCGGTAGGGCTTTTATAATGTTTCACCCGGGAATTAATATTCCCAAAGGTCGTGTTCGAATTCGAATAATTTATTCTTGATCTCTTCACCTTTCAACAGTGCTTCGTATGGATCGGCTTTCCACTCATCAAACTCGCGAATTGCCAGGTCATAGTCATTGCTTTCTTTCACGATGTAACTGCTGAACAAACGTTGTTCGAAAAAGTCATCGAAGGTAAGACGTCCGGCATCATTGAAACGGTTGAATAACTCTTCGTTCACAAAAATGGTACGTGCTTCGTTATACTTCACATAGAACATTGGCTGCTCGGGCAATTCGATACCGGTACTACCGGCCACCGGACGGAAAAGCGGTGCAATGGCAAGGATGCGAACATACATTTCAGAAGTATTACGGTCGAATATCCACTCTTCCACAAGCTTGTACTTCTTTATATCTTCGGGTTTGAAACGTACCGGCACCACCGAGTCGATGGAATAGTACGGGTCATTCGGATCCGGGAATACCTGAATCGTCTTATCGTATGAGCCGAGTTTCAGTACCTCTTCCGGTGTGTAGAATGAGGTCAGTGAGTCGGATTTGTAGGCTGTAAGTGTTCCTTTTTCTGTTACCGCTTTATACACGATATCATACAAAGGATTTTTCGGCCACTTCATACACAGGTTGATCTTCTCACGGGTGTCAATTACACGCTCGATCCGGCGGGAATACATAACATCGGCTTCACGAAGGTAAGGCCATGGAACGATTTTACGTTCAGCATTCGCCTGTTTCGGGAAAGCACCCGGAGTTTCATACGCAGGGTACTGGGCCATCGCTTCCTGAGAAGCAAGTCCTATTAATACCGCGCAAATGATGAGAAACTTATTCATGGATACGAAAATTAAATTTAGGTTATTGCATACGGAATACCGGTCCACTGTCGATATTCTTTGGAGGACCTGCCGGAGAACCGGTACCAACTGCTTTTATATTAAAGAAGATGATGAGGTCACCCTTGCGGCATTTAGCGGCAGCACCTTTAATATCAGCACCGATGTTCGGTCCGTTTCCTGTGAACATCTGAGCACCTGAACGGCCCTGAACAATACATTGGTAGCTTGTTACCTGATAGTTCAAACCATCGTAGGCAAACGAAGGACCGAACGATGCATTCAGGAAGTTCCAGGCCTGGATTTCAGCACCGGCCACACCCCCACCTTCTTTACCGTTAACTGTAACGGTGAGCTGTGGAAGCGGACGTATCTTAAATTGTTTGGTGAATGATTTAGAACCACCGTCGTCCCCTTTGGCAACTACGTTGATATTGGCAACACGGTTCTGGCCCATCTGTACCATTACATTATACTGTCCGTTTGAGCCTGTAAGTGTTCCGTTATCGCACACGGCCGAGATCTGATTTGGACGGTAGCCCGGAACCGAGATATCAACCGGGTTAGGGATGCCGGCATAGAAGATACTCATTTTAGAGGCTGAAATGGTAGCTACCGGGCTGAACACCTGATACTCACCATCGGCAGCGTACCGTTTTGGCTGACCTGTTGTAGGGTCGATCACTTCGATCTCAGCTTTGTACTTCATCACACCTTCCTGTCCTGTAGCCGCTTTATACATACCTTTTCCGTCTTTCACTTCAATTGCCTGACCGTTTACAAAAACTTTAGGCTGATCTTTTGAGTTGAAGGCCGAAAGGAAAATTTCAGCGGTATATGGCTGACCGGCGGTAACCGATCCGTAAGGAGCCACGATAGTTGCCTGTAATGCATCGAATTTAAAATCTTTCGCATTGATGCGTGAAGCCAGTAAAGCAATTACGTCGTTGGCGGTTTTCTTGGCGTTGTTCTGATAGCTTGTAAGATTGGCGAAGGCAGCAGCCAGCGGCAATTGATCGAAGGTTTCATCCAGCCATGATT
>JBGAVF010000140.1:0-7746 GCA_044228315.1 Bacteroidia bacterium
GTTTGGTTTTTTGTAGTGCCAGTAAATAACCCCGCAGGCCTGACTCACAAACTGAATAAGGATACGCATGGTGATGATGGCCGTGATCACTTCCTTCATTTTAAAAAGCAAACTGAAGATGAATGCCACACCCGCCAGCGCCAGTAATGAGATATGCGGGAAATGATGTTTGGGATGCACCTTTGAAAAGATGCTGAAAAAGTTACCGTCTTTCGCAGCCGCATATGGCACACGTGAATAGCCAAGCAGTACCGAGAAGAGGGATGACAGGGCAATGACCAGCACCAGGGCAGTGGCAATTTGTGCAGCGGTTTGTCCATAGATCGTTTCAAAGTATTTGCTGATCACGAAATCGGATGAAGCCACCTGTTGCCAGCCCAGTACACCGGTAACCATCCATTGCATGCCGAGATATAAAAACGTGATGCCGGTGATGGAGTAGAAAATGCTTTTGGGAATATTCTTTTCCGGTGCCTGAATTTCCCCCCCCAGATGGCACACATTATAATACCCGAGAAACGAATACACCGACTTGAGAGAGGCTTGTCCAAGGGCAACAAAGAAGGCCGGTGTAAAATCCAGTTTCGACATATCCCAGGGCCATACATTTTCCATTTTAAAATTGGTAAATCCACTCACGATCACCCAGAGTATGGTACCTCCTGTAATGATCCAGAGCGCCACCGAGATTTTGCCAATGTTGCCGATACGACGGTAAAGAATTATAGTGATTAAAATTACCAGGGCCCCGCTCATGATCT
This sequence comes from Bacteroidia bacterium, assembly GCA_044228315.1. Classification (GTDB taxonomy): domain Bacteria; phylum Bacteroidota; class Bacteroidia; order UKL13-3; family UKL13-3; genus CAINMV01. The sequence continues at coordinate 762 of JBGAVF010000140.1, forward strand.
TTCTTGACATCTCATCGAGCGGATACAGATAACTGAAATACTGAGAGAATCCGATAGCGCCGCTGGCCACTACCAAGGGTGCCTGTATGCTCGTTTGCCATGTGAACAGAAATGCCATGAACCGGCCCCATGTTTTTTCGCCGTAAAGTTTTTGAAGAAATATATAACTGCCTCCGGCTTCCGGATAGCGGGCCCCGAGTTCACTCCATACCATGCCATCAGTGTATGCCAGCAATGCACCAATAAGCCAGGCCAGTATGGCATGCGGTCCCTGAAGGGCACCGGCAATGAGAGAAAGGGTTATGAAGGGCCCGATGCCCACCATATCAATCATATTGATGGCTGTGGCCTGGGGGAAACTAAGCTCCCTGCGTAGTGCAGTTTCGGGCATGTACTAGTATTTTTTTTCGGGATAGGGAACGGTCTTCAGACTTTCAAAAAAGCGCCGGGTTTTATCGAGGGAAGCCGGATCATTCATTTTGAAATACCAGAATATTTCCTCATCGCCACGGTTCATTCCCAGTTGCATTACGCCCTGTGATTTATGCTCGGCTATTTCCCAGTTGGTGATGATTTTGTAGTTGAGTTGTTTTTTATAACCGAATGGCGTGGTGCGGTCGAAGCGGAAGGCTGCTGTATCGAAAAGTGTGACGGTTTCAGAATAGTTTTTGTATTGTGTAAAATGCAATTGTGTAGTATCGGTTTTGATGCGAATACCGGCACCCAGCACAACCGGTTTGGTCATTCCCGCCGGCATTTGTGATACCGCCTTCAGGGCCATAAGTGTGGCGGCTTTATGTCCGCCGTGTGTTCCGGGTTCGGGAAGCAGGCAGAACACAAAGTCATATCGTGTGGCGGATAAAATATGCCCGAGGTATTTTTGAATCAGCGCTACGTCCCAGCTTGTATCGAGCGGCTCGCGTTCATCCGTGGTGTAATGGGCATCTTTCTGATCGAGAAAAAAGAAGTTGCGGATGCCAATAATATTTCCCGCATTCATCAGTTCTTTTTTACGGATACGCGGCAAATTCTCTCGTCCTGTTTTTTCATCGGTGAGTTCAATGCCGTAATAGGCTTCAGCCAGGGTTGAATATTTATAGCCGCCTTCCCCGTTGGTAATAACCGCCAGATCGGCAATGCCATGCATCTCCTTGGTGACCTTGTAAATGGTGCCGGCAAATGCCGATTCATCATCGGGATGCGCGATCACGATAAGTACACGAAGGGTATCCGCATTTGACTTGGAAGACGCAGGTACAAAGAGCGTACTGAAGAGAAGGGTAACTACGAGAGGCAACAGTTTTTTCATCAGTTATATCGGGTTACTGGGGGCGATAATACATAGCAGGATACAATCTACTTACGTGTATGTTTTGGGACATTAAAAAAATGGGAGGTGAGTACCGGAATAAAAAACACCAGCATGGTTGTGATGGAAACCAGCAGGTCGGTGGTTGGGCTTTCAATTTTTTGAGCCAACCATTCGGCACCTTCCAGTTTTTCTACAATCGATAACGACAGTTTTATTCCGAGTATTCCGATCACTATGAAGGCGGAAGTTTCAAGAAACGGATAGTGCTTCATGAGATCCACAAATCCCTGGGCCACAAACCGCATAGCCAGAATGCCGATAAACACACCGGTCCAGATGAGCAGGATGTTGTCGGAAAAAGCCACGGCAGCAAATACATTGTCGATGGAAAACGCTACATCCATAAACTCAACCAGGGCTATGGTGCTCCAGAATACGCCAATCTTGCCTACGATGAGGGTATATAATTTCGAATTTTTTTTCTCGGGAAAGTGCGCTTCGTTTTTCCGATTATTACGCTTGGTATACAACCAGTTGTAAACAAGGTAAAGGAGATAAAGCCCGCCTAAAAACTTCAGCCACCATATTTTAACGAGCAAGGCGGCAAAAAGCAGGGCCAGGCCCCGGAAGAGATACGCTCCAAGGATCCCGTATTTGAGCGCTTTTTTTCGTTGCTGTTCCGGCAGGTCCATCACCATGGAGGCCAGCACGGCAGCATTATCAACCGAAAGCAGGCTTTCAATAATAATGAGGTTTCCAATTACTGCCATCGAATGCAGTGGCTGGTCAAAAATCTGTTGCAGGGAGTCTGTCATTCAGCCTGCAAATATCCGATTTAATTGGTGAATTCAGAATTCAAATTCAGGGCAGGGGCGGGTTGTCAGTTAACCGGCTGAATTTTGCCCATCCCTTCCGAGTGCTGATTCATCTTGCCGGGATTCCCTTTGAAGTAAATATACGAGGCCCCGCTGGCATCTGCATCCATGGTATTCGATACACTCACTTCCGCCTTGCCGGCCCCCGAGGTTTGAATGGCAAGGTTTTCAATGGATAGACCAAAGGCGTGAATCTTGGCGGCCCCGCTGATATCAAATTCTGCTTCCCGGGCATAGCCGTTCATTTGAATTTCGGATGTTCCGCTCACTTCAGCCTTTAACTGCTGAATGCTGATATCGGCTTTGGCATACGATGCACCGCTGCACGAAAACCTGAGATGATCCTGTTCAAAGCCGGTGACTTCGGCATTCACGGCCCCTGAAAGATGAATGGTTTCCACATGCGGGGTCACAATGATCACTTCAGCCCGGTTATTCTCGTGCCATAGCAGATCCCAGTGATTGCGTTGCCGGATCTCCACCTTGTCGCCGTTGTGTGAAACAATCAGATCGCGGCGGGCATGTATGCCTTTTGCCTTTATCATAAAGGTGCTGCCCTTTACGATCCGAACTTTCAGGGCCGATGAAACATCTATGTCATTGGCTTCACGTGCATCACCGGTATAATCGTACGGATAGCCTGCCGTGTTTATGGTATTTCCCACAGGGGAATTATGACAGTTTTCGCATCGTATGCCATCGGTGGTGAACTTATACGTTCCCCCGTTTTCCGGTTCATCGTGGTGGTACTTTCCGTTCTCTTCAAATCGAACATCATTATCGAGCAACGGATCAAAGGTAATGGTGCTGCCGGCCGGTAAGCGCAGCAGGTAGTATAGTTCCTGATGCCGGTACGGTGCATCTTTGGCCAGATAAAACGATGACGGCAATTCAATAATACTGTCGTGTACCCATGCATTGGCTATAATGGCGCCTGAGTTGGCCCTTGCTTTTTCCGTACTTTCTCCATAGGCTTTACGGTATTCAGTAAATTGCGGAGCGCCATCGGTATAGGCAATATTCAGATGGATCTCACGAAAGCGCAGCGTGTCGGTCCGGAAATCATCGGACGAAAAGTCTGTATTTTCAGGGATGCTTCGGATGTAATAATGACGGCGTGTGGTATCGATGGGAAGGGAAGATGACACCGACTGGGCATTGGAGAAATAAGATGCTGTTTTCATGCCTGCGGTGATTCCGGCAAAAAGGGCAATGAATAGAAGTGATATAGTGGTGATGGTGAGGGCACGGTTACCGGTTGGTGAATTTTTCCGCTGGAAAAAAATACGGCTGAGTTGCACAAAAAGGAATCCCAGGCTCAGCATAATGAAGAATGCAGCGATCTGGGCCATCCACTGATCTCCCGGTGTTTCGAAAAAAGTAAAAAATGAATTGTGAAATAGATTGAGGTTGTGAATGAAAACATAACCCGACAAAGCAAACACGGAACCAATGAAGAACACAACGGCCATGAACATAAATATACTTCCCAGAATTCCGCCGGCCAGGCGGGCAACCCCCATTACCAGTACTTTCAGGAGGTCGGCAAGCTTGCGTACCATGCCGGTAAATCGATTCTGAAAATTGGGATTTTGTACGGCATCCCGCACCTTGTTGAATTCCGTTTCAACCGATTTCTGTATGGTATCGATATTGATCTGCTCCTTCTTCATGTTCAGTTTTTCGGCTGTAGAACGCGCCTCCGGAATGATGATCCAGAGGATGAGGTAGATGAAGATGGGTGAGCCTTTTAAGAAAAGGAAAAGAATAAAAGCCAAGCGTATCCACAACGGATCGATTTTAAAATAATAGCCCAGCCCGCTGCAAACCCCGCCGATGATGCGGCCATCCGGATCCCGGTAAATACGCGAACGCGACTCATCAGACGAAGATGTTTTGGCAGATGATTCTTTGGATGTGGCAGGTTCCGGTTCTGAAGCTTCTTTTTCGTGGGCCTCAAAGTCGCTGGGCGATCCCATCGACTGAATGATCTCCGAAACGTCTTCCATTGTAATGGCCGATTTGAAGGCAGTAAGTTTTTGTTGGAGCAACTCGGCTATACGGTTTTCAATGTCCGTAATAATTTCGCTGCCTTCCGGCTTATTGCTGAAATATTTCTTCAGTGAATTAAGATAATTACTGAGTTTTTCGAAGGCATCTTCTTCTACCTGAAAAATGCTTCCTCCGATATTTATGCTGATTACTTTGTTCATGACTTTTCTTTTTAAAGGGTGGTTTTTGTTTTCTTGTTATCGTTTGGTGGCTATGGTTACACTTTGAACCAGTTCATCCCAGGTGGCGTCGAGAGCCTTCAGAAATACCTGGCCGTCCTTGGTAAGAACGTAATATTTACGGGGCGGCCCCATGGTGCTTTCCTTCCACTGGTATTCCAGCAGCCCGTCGTTTTTCAGTCGGGTAAGCAAGGGATACAGCGTTCCCTCCACCACAATCAACCGGGCTTTTTTCAGTTCATCAAGAATGGTGGATGCATACACCTCACCCCTCGATATGATGGATAGAATACAATATTCCAGTATTCCTTTCCGCATTTGTGCTTTTGAATTTTCTATATCCATTACAAGCTACTTGGTATTACATAGTACATATTTAAAATAAAAAGCCGTATTAAAGGCTTTCCTGAATTGTGCAACAAAGGTAATGTAAAGTTATAATACTATGCAATACATAGTACTGTAATTATTTTTAAGTGCATGAAAAACAGGCACTTAATTTTAAACGAGGGTGACGGCATGAATAGATATTTCCCTGATCTGCGCCGGGGGGCATCACCTGAATCCCGAAATTATCTGTTGATTTGCACCTGTGCGAATTCTCATAGCCACGGCATTCGACCCCATTCCCTCCGACGAAACTTCGGCCGGGAGGTACCGGTTTTTGGCCCGGGCCCTTCAGCAGCAAGGACATGAAGTGATCTGGCTCACATCGCAGTTTTTTCACACCGGGAAACGGATGAGGCAGGCGGATGATGAATGGACGGATGGTATCCGGTACATCAAAGTACCGGCTCAGGCCTATATTTCCAATACCGGCCTGTTGCGGCTGGTAAACCACTGGCAGTTGGGAAAACGGGCAAGAACCAGTATAAAACAACTTTGCCGGCAAAGCAAACCCGATATTATTATATGTGCATCACCGCCTTTGTACTGGTGCCATTCCATTCTGAAAACGGCCGGGGAACTCGGAATAAAATCGGTGCTGGATATTCAGGACAACTGGCCTGCGGCACTCCAAAGTGTGCAGCCTTTCCTGTATAAAACCACCCTCGATGCACTGCCGTTTCAGATACTCCTCAAGCGGAATATTTCGATGTGTACTGCGCTCACGGCGGTATCTTCCGAATTCCTGCCGGCAATGCCTGTGAAACCTTCAAAGGTGTTTTATCTGGGCGCCCCGGTAGCCGGGATCATGCAATATATGAGTTTGCAAAAGCCGGTGAAAGCGTCAATATTCACGCTTGTTTTTTTAGGCCATATTGGAACGCACCATGCCCTTGCCTCTTTTCTTCAAAACATAAAGGATGAAGACGAAGTACAGATCAAAGTGATTGGGCAATGCTCCGACCCCAGAATACGAATGCATCCCCGTGTGGTGTATAAAGGGCCCCTGTATGCCGGGGATCTGTATGGTGAACTGGCCTCTGCGCATTACGGGCTTTTTATCGACGATAGCTACAAAGAGATCCGTATGCCCAATAAACTATTTTACTACTGGGCCTGCGGCTTGCCGGTACTGGGTATTAAAATAAAAGGGGAGGCTGCTCAATGGATTGAAACCTTGCAGGGTGTAAATTCCGATACGCTGCCATTGGATATAAATTTCCTGAAACAACACCTGTCAGAAATTAATACCGCAGAAATACAGAAACTTGCACTGGAGAATTTCGATACAGATAAAATTTATACCGGCTTTGCCCGGTTTATTAGCAGCCTGTGATGTCAAGAGCAACGGTACTTATGACGGTTTATAATGCAGCCCCTTTTTTGCGGGAGTGCATCAACAGTATACTGCAGCAAACCTTTACCGATTTTGAATGCTGGATCGTGAACGACGGCAGTACCGATGCTACAGGTGAAATTCTGAGATCCATACAGGATCCGCGGATACATGTGTTTCAGCATACCGAAAACCGGGGTATTGCCGAATCGTTAAATATGTATCTGCCGCAGATTCGCACCCCGTACATTATACGAATGGATGCTGATGATGTGTGCCTGCCCGATCGTTTTGAAAAGCAGATCGCTTTTATGGATACACATCCGGAAGTGGTATTGAGTGGAGGGGCATTGTCATATTTCGGGTCGCGTGCCTACACCTGGACGCCCCCCATCACCCATGAAGAGATCTCGGCCTGCCTGTGGTTCAACAGTGCCGTGCCCAACCCAGCGGTGATCTTACGCTCCGACCTTGTAACCAAAAGCGGACTACTGTACAACACGTCGTTTCCTCATCCGCCCATGGAAGATTATGTGCTGCAGATCGAAGCGGTTCGGTATGGTAAGCTCGCCAACCTGATGCAGGTTATGGTGAGGCACCGCGAACATGCATTGAACCAGAGCAGCATTTACCGGCATCACAAACTGGAGAATATGATGCGCGTGTATTCCATGGTGTTCGATGCATCGGGTGTAACCTATACCCGGCAACAACTGGTATTGCATTTTCATTTTGTGTATGCCGGTCGTCAGTCCACCGAATACCCGGTGGCCGATTACGAGGAATGGATTTTGAAATTGTTGCATCATTACCCCGATCCCTCCTTTTTTCTTGCCGAGCTGAA
>JBGAVF010000141.1:0-7695 GCA_044228315.1 Bacteroidia bacterium
ACTTCCAGATCTCCGTCGTTATTCAGGTCGGCAATCGAGATCGGGGCCATATTGCTTTTGGGTATCAGCCGTGTCCATTCCGTTTTGCCATTTTCTGCATTCAATGCTCGCACCATGCCGTTGTTGGATCCGATCACATATTCCAGAAGGCCGTCGCCGTCCACATCGGCCACTGCTCCGCCGTGGTAGGCATTATACGTGGAGCTGGTGTCTTTGAGGAAATTTGTCCAGATCGTATCGGCTTTCTGAATGTCAAAGGCCCATACATACAAGCCGGACGTGTTGTAATGGTTCGCCAAAATCACATCCAGTTTCCCGTCCTTGTTCACGTCCATAAGGGTAGGTTCGGTTTGTATAGGTCCGTTTTTCGGGTCAACCTGAATGGTTTTATAGGTGGAGCCATCTTCTCCGTTAAGTATGCGCAGCTGTCCCTGAAAGTTGCAGAAAAGTATCTCAGGTTTGCCGTCACCATCCACATCGGCTGAGGTAGGAGGGGAATCACCCCCGCCGGACGGCTTGCTCCATTTCAGTTTGCCGGTCATGCCATTCACACAGAAAATAGTGGGGTTACACGAGCCGTTTACAATCACGTCCAGAGTATCATCTTTATCGGCATCTACGATAAGGGGGGCTACATCCCCGCATCCGCCGATATTATAGATCCACTTTACCGAGCCGTCTTCAGAATTCAGGCAATGCAAGCGGCCATCGGCGGTATAGGTGGTGAATACAATCTCATAATATCCGTCTTTATCCAGATCCGCCGCAGCTGCTGAACCGAACGAAGGGGCCCCGATGTTGTATTGCCATTTTATGGCAGGGAACTGAGCCCAAAGGTTGTTACAAACAAACGAAGCAATACAAAGTAGAAAAATATATTTACGGTTCATGCCGGAGAGTATCAATCATCAAATGTAACGAAATCGCAGAATGAATGCATTTGGCTATGGAAATGCCGGTGTGAATAAAAGAATGGATATCAATAAGTATCTTTGCCGCCGGTTTTTACAGTTATGAAAACCGCTATCCGCATGCCTCAGATCGGCCCCATTCAACTCCCCGAATTTCCTTTATTACTTGCACCTATGGAGGATGTAAGTGATCCGCCTTTCCGGGTACTTTGCAAGGAAATGGGAGCCGATTTAATGTACACCGAGTTTATCAGCAGCGACGGATTGATACGCGATATCGATACCTGTATTAAAAAGCTCGATATCTTTGATTATGAGCGGCCTATAGGCATTCAGCTTTTTGGAGGAGACGATGAAAGTATGGGTATGGCGGCTGAAATTGCCTCCCGGGCAAAACCCGACCTTATTGATATAAATTATGGATGCCCTGTAAAAAAGGTTGCCTGTAAAGGCGCAGGTGCCGGAATATTACGTGATCTCCCGAAAATGATCCGTATCACATCCCAGGTGGTGAAGTCCACACACCTGCCTGTCACCGTTAAAACCCGATTGGGCTGGGATGAACAAACGAAAAATGTGGAAGAGGTGGCCGAACGTCTTCAGGATGTGGGCATTAAAGCTATTACCATTCACGGTCGCACCCGCACACAGATGTACAAAGGGGAAGCCGACTGGACCCTGATCGGAAAAATTAAAAACAATCCGCGGATCACGATCCCGGTTTTCGGGAATGGGGATATAGATTCGCCTGAAAAAGCGGTGGCGTATAAGAACCGGTACGGGGTGGATGGGGTGATGATAGGCCGCGCTTCCATTGGCAGTCCCTGGTTTTTTAAAGAAGTAAAACATTTTATCAGAACCGGCGAAAAGCTGCCGGCCCCTTCCATCGATGAACGGGTGCTTCTGTGCCGGCGTCACCTCGACTATTCCGTGCGCTGGAAGGGCAATATGCTCGGTTTGCTTGAGATGCGTCAGCATTATGCCAATTACTTTCGCGGTCTCGATGGTATAAAACCCTACCGGAGCCGTTTGGTAAGCAGTCTTGACCATGACGAAATACTGGGCACTCTCGACGAGATCCGTGAAAAATTTTCATTTCCGGTTTTAGCGTAGCCTAAAATGGTCTACACATTCTTTTACATCCTTTATTTGTTCAATAAAAAAAACGCCTGAATACAGGAAAAAAATTATTTTTGTCTTCGAACGTAAAGGTAAACAACCGTACTCACTAACGGTTGTTTATACAATTCAAATCGTGCACCAGCATGCATTTGATAGGTAGCGGTTAACTATTTTATTATGAAAATTAAAATACTATTTTTATTTCTTGCAGTATCTCTGTCGGGAATTGCGCAGAATACCAATGATGCTGTGCCGGAAGCGGGTAATGAACTTAAAAAACTTACGGATTATACCTATACCGAAGTGCTTTCGAACCGGCTCACAGTGGTGTATATCGAAAACAAATCACTGCCTTATATTACCTCCTGCTTTGCCTTTAAAACCGGTGCCATTCATGAAACCGATGATATAAACGGGTACGCGGTGCTACTTCAGAAATTATTCTTCGGGGCCTCACAGGAATATAAAACCACCAAGGATTTTACCACAGCACTTCAAAACCTGGGCGGTGTAACAGGTGCCTTTACCAACGGCGAAATGAGTGCATATACGCTCGATTTCAATAAGGATAAAATTAATGATGCCCTCGATTTGCTGTTGAATACCGTTCAAAACCGCACCCTGCTGAATAATGAACTTGATGCAGCCCGCTCACAGCTTAACTGGAAGTATGAATTGCCGGAAGAGGATCCTTACTTCTATCTGTATCAGGACATGAATCATAAGCTCTGGAAGAATAATTTTTCACGTAAAAACTGCAAAGGGTCTTATACCAATATTTCCAATGCAGTACCCAAGCAATTGTATGATCAGTATTCGAAATACTATCAGCCCGACAATGCACTTCTTATATTGTGCGGTGATCTGGAAGCGGAAAAAACATCCGAAAAGGTAAATACCATATTCAGCAAATGGGACAAACCTAAAAACGAAACCGAAAAAACACATCCGGTACCCGATTTCGATACCTTAACATACTCTGTTTCAAACATCACCGTGAATGATCTGGCAAAAACCCCTTCGTTTGTGCTGGGCTATCAGGGTCCTGACTACCGTAATGACGCCAGAGCAGTGGCCGCAGCAAAGGTGTTTGCGAAAATTTGTTCTTATGCCGGGTCAAAGTTTCAGAAAGATTTTATGGACAGCAGCCTGGCGGCCTATGCAGCGTTCAGAATTAAAGATGCGCGGTATGTGAGTACGCTTGAGATCATTACCGAACCCAAAGAAGGGAAATATGAAGGCAATCTTGATGTGCTCCTGACACTCATTCAGAATATTGCTGCAAAAGACTATTACACGGCCGATGCTATTGAGAAGGCGAAGCAATCGCTGATCCTGGAGCATGCATTTCAGAATGAAACCAATACCGACCGCATGCTTTCCGTGGCATGCAGCTGGTCACAATCATCCCTGGCCGATTACAAGAACTTCGACTCCCTTATCAACGCCGTAAGCGCCGACGATATCACCGCCTTTCTGAAAAAGTACATTGTGTCAAAACCGTATGTGGTGGGCGCCCTGGCTTCCCTCAGTGTAAAGAAGGAGATTGAAGACGTAATTAAACCCGTTAAACCCATTGAGTTTTATGTTACTGTTTTTGAAAGCAACAGTGTTACCGTAAAAGACAGTGCCAACCTGAAAACCATTGAAGAGGTGGAGTTTTTAATGCGTATTAACCCGGCCTACAAATTAACTCTCGAAGGGTTTGCCGACTGGACCGGTCCGGCCGATCTGAATCTGAAGATATCGCAGAAACGGGCCGATTCCATTAAGCAGATTTTGATTGACCGCAAGAAGATCGACGGGGCAAGAATTACCGCAATCGGCCGTGGTGAACTGCCGGAAGGAAAATCAGAAGATGAAAAGAAAAAGCAACGGATCGTAAAATTTTCCATTGAACCCATTCAGTAATTTAAAGAAACTATGTTACAACGCTATTTTATAATTGTTTGCTGGATTGCCGTGGTCATTAACTCAGCCTGCCTGTGTACGAAACCTCCGGTGAAGATACCTATAGAGGACCAGTTCCCTACACGTGTTAAAGAATATTCTGTGGATGGGTTGAAAGTACTTACAAAGCCATCCAGCAACGGCATTATAACCGTACAATGGGCCATATTGGGCGGCACCGCCAATTATTCCCTTGAAAAAAGCGGTATAGAAAAACTGGCTCTTCACGCACTCGTAAGTTCATTCAATCATGATTCGATACAGTTGAAAGGAATTGAAATATCCGACACCGCCTCTTATGATTTCAGTGCAGTTACCGTTCGTTGCCGCCAGTCACAGGCTCCGGAAGCACTGGCTTTGCTGCAACGAATCATGACTTCGAAAACCATCAGCGCAGAGGGATTTGAAGCAGCTAAAAAGCAGCAGTTGCAACGACTCGCCGATTTACATTCGGATGAATCGTATGTGCTTGTAGAAACAGCGCATGAGAATATGTTCACCGGACGCAATTATGCAAAGAAGCCGGAAGGTACTGAAACGATTATTAACCTGCTGTCGAAGGAAGAAACGCAAGAATATCTTACTTCTGTTGCTAAAAAAGAAACCAGCATGGCCATCATTATCGGCGACGCCGACTCCACCCAGGTTTTCAGCAAATTTGCACCGGCTGCCCAAGCCTTACCAACCGGGGGCGTAATTGCTAAGGACACATTGGTAAGTGCTACCACAGAGACAGATGTTGATTATATCAATCTGGCAACCGACAAGAACCAGCTGCTCGGAATGGTGTCTCTGCCGGCACTTACCACACGTGAAAACCGTGCCATGGCGCTTGTGTGGGAGATCGTAGCCAAAAACATCCGGAACGGACTATCCACCTCAACAATGAAGAGTATTCGGTTCAATTACTCCTCGGGAGTTCGCTTCATAAACAGCCCGTATGCCTTTTGTATGTTGGAAACAAACGCACCGGCTCAGGCTTCGGAGTATATCATGAATTGTATAAAAGCGATTAAAGCAAAACCCATTGAATTTGATGAATTGCAATCAGCTAAAGCCATGTTCTTAACAGCCTATTATACCCAAATGCAAAGCAATGCCATGCAGGGATTTCAACTGGCCCAGAATCAGTCGGTAAGAAAATGGATCTATGCGGATGGCATTCCTTTTCAGATCAACAATGTTTCAAAAGATGAAGTGAACAATGCACTTACCACACTTTTTAAAAACATATTAAAAACATACACTGGACGTATATCGGCGACAAGCAGCTGCTGGATGAGAAAACGCTCTTACAGGCGTTGGAATAAAAGCGTTCATTGCGAACACGAATAAAAATGAATAAAGACAGATGATTTACTTTTTCTTCGACATTCTGCTGCGACTCACCGCCAGGGTTTTTTTCCGGCATATTTACGTGTCGAACCGGAAGAATGTTCCATACAACAAACCGGTGATGCTGGCAGCCAATCATCCCGGAGCCTTTCTCGATCCTGTTCTTCTTGTATCCCTGTTGTATAAACCCATTCACTACCTGGTGCGTGGCGATGTATTTAAAAATCCGGTAGCACGCTGGATTTTTACACGTTTTAAAATGATCCCTATTTTCAGGATCGATGAAGGATTTGAGAATATTGGCCGCAATGCTGAAACCGCAAAAATGGTGGCAGAAGCACTGAAAAAGAATGGTATCGTGCTGGTGTTTTGTGAAGCCTATAGCGCACGTGACCGTCGCTTGCGTAAGGTGCGAAAAGGAACGGCCCGACTGTGCATGCAAATTGCTTCTGAATACAATCTGGATCTGCAACTGATCGCAACCGGTATTTCATATTCACATAAAAAGAATTTCAGAAAAGAAGCTATCGTGGATTTTGCAGAACCGATCCGGGTGCAGGATCACATGAAGGAGTTTGATGTACACCCTCAGAAAGGATACACTGCACTTACCCGTGTTCTGGAAGGAAAACTGAAGCCGAACTTTGTGGAGATCCGTTATGAAGCATGCGACGAATTGGCGGAATTGCATCTGAATTACTTACGAAATACCTGGAAAATACCGGTTATACCTGTGGTTATGTTCGGACGGGAACGACTCGAAGCGGAGCGTAGGGTCAGCATACAGATCAATAATTTATACGAAAGCAACCCGAATAATTTCATTCAGTTGCAGTCGGTGACCAATCGCTATGAAGATGCTTTGAAAAAAGCCGGAGTTACTGATAAAGGACTTATTGCGTCGTATCCTGTGTTTGCCATGCAGGCTTTAGTGTTATGCCTGCCTCTGGTGGCAGCCGGAGCGATCTTCTGGGGAATCCCTTTTATTATATCCCGTTGGGTGGCCGATAAAAAAGTAACCCGGGTCGATTTTTATGATTCCGTACATATGAATCTGGCCGGTCTGTTGTTTGGGTTGCTGCTTCTGATCGGCACCATTGCAGCAGTTTCTTTTATCGGATGGTGGGGGATCCTGTTGGCACTTCCCGCAACGGTTTCTGGAATAGCTTGGGCGCAATTACTTGATTGCCTGGAGACCATTCGTGAGAAGATCAAAGCTGGCCGCTGTCCCGACAGGGAAAATCTGCTGGCCCTTCGCCGGGATGCTTTGCATTATATCACTACGGTATAGTTTTTATTTCTTTTGAAGTGACCGGCAATACCGGGAAACCGCCAGAATTTCAGGTTCTCCCAATTGTTCACTGAATGCAGGCATATCTTTCCGGCCATGATAAATCAGATTGCCGATATCGGTTTCATCCATTTTGCTTGCCGACAGATCAATACAATTCCCCTGAACTGATTTCCCGTCCAGGGTATGGCATTTCACGCATTGTACCTGATATATTTTCTTTCCATATGCCAGCAGGTCGTTTTCATTGGTGAACTGGGTATCTCCCGATGAAAGACCGTCGCAGCCTGCTCCTTGGGCAAAAAAGGCAATAGACAGAAGGAGGATAGAAAGTTTTTGAAGGCTGTTGAAATGAACCGGGTTTTTGGGCATAGGCGTTTTGCGAAATAAAAACAAAATCAGATTATTCATTGTTTTTTGGTGATTAAATGAAAAATGTTGATAACTTTGTGAATAAGTGGTTCAGTTGAATTTGCTTAACAAACTATTTAATCTTTCAGCTATGGAGACAATTCATTTCACGAAAAAGTTATTTCTGCTTGTGGGGTCCCTGGTTGTGTTTTCTTTTACCCCTCCCAAAGATTTTGAATATTTTAAAATCACCTGGGTGAGGAGCAACCTGGTAACGTTGGACTGGAGTTCCAACATTGAAAAGAACGGGGACAGTTTTCAGATCTATAAATCAAAAGACGGGATAAAATACCTTCGAACGGTGGTGATTCCCGGTGCGGGCTATAACGAAAGTAAGAACGACTATTCTTACACCGATAAGGCCATGTGGGAAATTACCTATTACCGTATCGATCATCTCGACAGCAACGGGAAACTGAAAGCCAGCATTACCGACAAGGTGCGTATTCCAAAGTCGAAGGTGGTTGCAGCCAGCGATATCCCGTAATGCATCAGTAACTTTTCTCGGGAAGCAGGCTGTTTGCACGTCCATGTTACCCTACGTGCTGCGTTTACATTACCTTTGATGCGATGAGCGGGATGCTACGTAATGCGGCAAGTAAAATACAAACCGGATGGGTGTTGACCGTATCGGTGGTTGTTGTATTGCTTCTTCCATTCTGGATGCAACAGGGT
>JBGAVF010000142.1:0-7680 GCA_044228315.1 Bacteroidia bacterium
GTTTTGGTACCGGTTGCCGGTGCAGGGAAATTCCATTCCTTAGCCAGGGAGCCGAGTTCATGACGTACGTGTATAAGCGGGATGTCAATTTGCGGAGTGAGTGAAAACCCAAAGGGTCCCAGCCAGGGGGCTATGCTCATCGATAGTGCTATACCCGGTGTTACCTCATTTACAATTTCCGTTTCGTGGGGGAAGGAGCCGAACTTAAAATTATTGGTGGGTGCATCCTGGGCCCGCACCACAAAATAGTTGAAGGCATTGGTTTTTAAGCCGAAGGAAACGAGGTCGGAGGTTATAATATTAATGCCCAGCACAATACCACCGTTGTGCACCATCAGGCGCTTGTAATCGGGCTGCCCGATGCTGTTGGTGCTTTGCACTACCTGCGAGCTGCGAAACCATTCCAGTCCCACCACAAAGTAGGTACGCTCATAAAACGGGGCGGCAAAGAAAAGGCGTCCGCCGGTGCCGGTTTTTATTTTGCTGAAGGTGTGATCAGGATGTTTGGCATTATAGGCTTCCAACAGGTTGTTGATACCGGTGGCATTGGCCCAGACGCCTACCTTATACCCACCCTCGAGGTAGGCCTGAGCCCGTATTCCATGATGGGCGGCCAGCACTAAAAGCCATACAAAGAAGCATTTTTTCATGGGGTGTTTGTGTTTTAATAAAGCGCATTCACGGAAGCAATACCATGGGGGAAGGTAAGGGAATAATTCGGGAGAAGGGAATGTTATGGCAACTCAAGGGAAGTTTGTGGAGCTTTGAATGAGTGGAACCCTGGGTGCATTCCTGAAATCTTATTACGACATTATCGATGGTACATTAACTTTGAAGAAAAATTTAAATGAGAAAAAAGTTTTAGAAGATGTTAAAAATAAATCCAAATAGTAAGCTAATAATGGATACTCCTGATGAAAAGAAAATCGTCTACCATATACATAATTTTGGGATAGGTGCAGCAGTGTCTTTGTTCATTGCCCTCTTAGCCAATTGCATTCTTATAGCAATTTTAATGAGTCCATTTACTCAATCATTGCAAATAATTTCCATAACTTGTATCTTACTTAATTTATTTTATGTAATTTATAAATCGAATAAGAATGATTTATCCCGGATTGAACTTTCAAGCAAAAGAATTAAAATCAATTACCCAC
Organism: Bacteroidia bacterium; assembly: GCA_044228315.1. GTDB lineage: Bacteria > Bacteroidota > Bacteroidia > UKL13-3 > UKL13-3 > CAINMV01. The sequence goes on from JBGAVF010000142.1 coordinate 1,158, forward strand.
TTTCGTTTTTTAACCGACAAAAACATATTAATTATAGTGAAGTGGCCTGTGCTTATTTTTACTATAGTGGTTTCCCCTTAAATCCACCATGCATAATCATTAAAGTTATTGAAAACAATAAATACAAAAAAATAGGTTTTGAATTGCGCAATCCATCAAACATAATCAGGTTATTAAATCAACTTTCGAAGCATGAAATTAAAACAGGAATATCATCAAGTGGAGTGGATTATTATAATTTAAAAGATAAATTGGATGTTATCAATACGGAATAGCAATCGCTATGCTTTATCAAAGCTACATCAGTGCGTTTCGTTGCAGGCATACATAAAGGCTCCAACAATTAGCAAAAACCAAAAAATATGAAAGATGGAATTTTATATAAAACCTCGTATAACTGGGTAACCTCATTGTTATTTTGGGGATGTATAGCTTGTTTTTATTTTATTATTAGTGTGATAAGCGAATTAGCAGGGATTTTATTTATTCTCTCGGATACTCTTTTAGTATTAGTTTTCATTACAAGAAAGTTCGTATTTTATGAAGATAGAGTTGAAATAGTTAGATTAATTAAATTTTCAAAAAATAAAGTATTTAAATTTACAGATATAATAAAAATAGAGTACAGAAGTGGCCTGGCAAGTAAAGTGCCACCAGAGATTATTTTGATAACAAGGAATGATAAATGGAAAAAGTGTAAGAATTCCTTTGTAGCAGCCGATGGAAATGAAACAAAATTCCTTCTGAAGGAATTACATGATAGAGGTATTAATATTACTTTTAATTGTAGTGAAACGGTAATGAATTTCTACAAAAGTTGGTGAATTCACCTCCGTTACGATATAAATTGTAGCGGCGTTTACTATGTGCAGGTACCTGCTAATTCCAATAGAAAAGAAAAAAACAGAAAAACCGCCCTGGGAGCGGTTTTCTTGTTTTTCCGATACGAAAAGAAGGAAGTTTGTGGAGCTGTCGGGAGTCGAACCCGAGTCCGAAACAGGAACTCAAATGCTTTCTACATGCTTAGCTGTGCTTGATTTTCGATCCCGGCAGGGTGCGCCGCTTACCTATACCGGAACTTAGGTTTTATATAATGTACAGACTACAAAACCCACTTTGTCTGTAATACCATGCGTGGTGAACCCACTATACAAGCTCCGGCATGATGTAGGAACTTAGTGAGTGCGGGCGGGTTAATCTATCCAGATTAAGCGGCCAATGCGTAGTTGTTGCCAACTAAAGTGTGAGTGTGTTGATTAAAGAGAACGCAAACAAATCTCTGCATGCTTACACCTCAGTCGCGCTATCCGTCAAAACCGGTCAGCCCCTTTTGATGTAAATTTATTCTGCACAAATATACAAAACTCCGGACCGTCCGTGCCACCTCCTTTTCTTACGAATTGTGAAACGCCCGATTCCACCCCGTGTAATGCGACGTTGCGGCTGCAGCCCCCAACCCTTATACACCGGCAACACGCGGCAAAAAAACCGTTATCATTCTTGCACCGGCTTTCGGGGATCGCAGGCGATGTCATGGTGAAATCCCACTTACTGCCAGGCATAGGGCCAATGCATCCTTTATATTTTTTTTAATGTGGCCGTATCAAGATTAAATGAGAATATTGTGTGGACCATGTACCTTACCCTAAAACAAAAGCCATTTACGATCCTAATGAAAAAGAAAATACTTTCCATTCCACTATGTACCCTCTGTATCACCCTGCTGATGTTCTTCAGTGTCTTCCTTCAGGCAGGTTCGGGAGATCCACCGTTCCCTGTACGGGCAGCGGTACTGCTCATCCCATACGGCACCGACAACAGCGTATCGGGTCCGTTTGCAGAGGCGCACTATTATGGCAATAAAATGGCGTTTGGCTTTAGCATCGGCACCGCCTATCAGGATGTGTTTCATCTCACCGTGGTGAACTCGAACCCGGTGTTGGGCATCAAAACTTATTTGCGGCAGGCCGAACTGAATATGCTGTTTATTACATCGAGCGTGGAAAAAGGCAGCGGCACAGGCCTGAAAAAGATCAAAGGGTGGAACGTGGGCGTGCAGAATCTCACTTCCTACTACAACAAGAAATTCAATGCCGCTTCCACTGACATGGCCCCCCGCGGACAAACACCGGGCGAAACGTATTTGTACTATCCCACCTTTTATGTAAACACCAATTACAATACTACCATGCTGCGGGCCGGACACAGCACCCATTGGGTATTCTGGAATTCAGAAAAAGCAAAAGGCGGCACGCTCGAATACTACTGGAGTGCAATGGTATCGGCTCCCCCTTTGATACGGTATGAGCACGTAACCCAAACGGGCGGTGCCATCACAGGTGTAGCCGAAAAGTCGTACAAAAATATCATCGGCGGGTGCGTGGGTATGCGCTGGATGGGATTTTCACCCCTGGGATTTGTGCTGGGTTTTGAAACCGGGTTGCGTCCCGGTCTTTGCCATGTAGATGCCACCTATGGCACCGGCACCGATATTGGCGCCCTGGGCAATAGTTTTTTCGATTTCAAACTCGGTATCAGCACCGGATTTTTATATGCAAAATAATACCATGAAAACATACAGAACACATTGTGCCTTGTTTCTTTTTCTGCTGGTATTCAGCGCCTGTATAAAGGTGGATAATGGACCCTACCCGCCACCTACCCTCACCTTCTCCAACAACTATACCCCTTCGGCATATTTTAGAACCAGCCGGGTGTATCAGGATACCACGGTGCTGCTTACCAACAAAATAATTATGACGGCAAACTGTGCCTCACTGGCCGGCGTAAAAGACTATCAGGTAACGATGAATGGAAAGGTAGTGGAAAAAACAACGCTTCAGTTTCAGGATTTCAATCAGGAAATTGATACGTTCTATCTGCCACAGCAAGTTCCCCATACCGAGAAATGGGAGTTTTCATTCACCGATGAAGAAGGACGTTCGGTGTCGAAACAAATTGTGATAACAGTACAATAGAATACCTTTCTGATTTCACCCGGTGTACCCCTTGAAAATAGGTATACACAGGTAAAGTTTTCATCGTTTCGTACCGCTGGAAAAAGGGCCTTCAGGCCATGGTCTTTATTTTGTTATCCCTGACGTTCATCATACCCCTGCCGCTACAAACCCGCTAATTTTAACGTGTTATTACGCACCTTTTAATTTCAGCTTGTTATGAAAAAGTTAGGACTCATTTTCGCAATACTCCTTGGATCGGTTTCCTTTACCAGGGCTCAGTATAAATTTGATTTGATAAAAACGCTTCCCACGTACGGCGGTGCTCCGAGTTACTTTGCTGTGGTGGGCAGTAAAATGATCTTTCAGGCCGGTGATGCAACCACCGGATCGGAACTATGGGTTACCGATGGCTCAGCATCAGGCACGCAACTGCTCAAGGATATAAACCCGGGCGCCAACAGCAGCTCTCCGGAAGGGATGGTGGTATTCAACGGGAAAGCCTACTTCTGTGCCGATGACGGCACCAACGGTCGAGAACTCTGGATCAGCGACGGCACACCGGCCGGCACCATGATGCTGAAAAACATCAACCCCACCGGGGCTTCCTGGGCCGACAATTTCACGGAATACAACGGCAAACTCTATTTCAAGGCCGACGATGGTGTGAACGGATCTGAGTTGTGGGTTACCGACGGTACACAGACCGGCACTCAATTAGTTAAAGATATAAACGCAGGAAGTGCATCCAGTGCACCCGAAGCGTTCATTGTATACAACAATAAAATATTTTTTGCAGCTACCACCGGCTCTCTCGACAGGGAGCTGTGGGTGAGTGACGGCAGCGCTACCGGTACTTCGCTGGTGAAAGATATTTATCCGGGCAGTTCCGATGGAACTCCTAAAAGTTTTGTGAACTTTTTCGGAAAACTCTTTTTTACAGCACACGATAATGTGAGCGGGGATGAGTTGTGGGTCACCGACGGCACCACTGCCGGAACCATCCTGTTCAAGGATGTTTATCCGGGTTCCATGCGCAGCTCTATTACCCAGCTGATAGTATATAACGGCAAATTGTATTTTGACGCCAATGACGGCACCAATGGCCGGGAGTTATGGGTTTCGGATGGCACGGCAGGAAATACCGTGATGTTTAAAGACATCAATCCGGGTTCGAATGCCTCGGGTCCATGGCAGTTTACCATATGCAACGGAAAACTGTTTTTTTCGGCCGATGACGGCTCAAAAGGTACCGAGCTATGGGTGACCGATGGCACACCCAATGGCACAAAACTGCTGAAAGACATCAATACATACCCTACCAATGGAAGTAATGCAGGGTATTTTACAGTATTCGGCAACCGATTGTTTTTCAGGGCATCCGATTCCACCAACCATGCCCTGCTTTGGGTTACCGACGGTACGCCCGACAGCACCTATTCTATTAAACCTTCGGCTTCCACACAGGTAGGGCCATTAGATAATGCATCACGTTTCATTGTATTCAATAATGCATTGTATTTGAGCGCGAAGTTCAGCAGCGTTAACGGAGAGTTCTGGAAAATAACACCGGCATCCTCGGGAATTGAATCCCGGGTTTCCGCTTCTTTCCGGGTGTACCCGAATCCAACCCGCTCAGAAAGTATTTGGGTTACCACTTCAGGCCTTTTGTCATACCGCATTCTGGATGCATCGGGCCGCGAATGGCAACACGGAATGCTGCGTGATGGTGATAATGCGATCGGTCTTACTGCCATGCCTGAAGGTGTTTATATTCTACAAGCAGGCAATACCTACCTCAGGTTTATGAAGTTGGGAGAATAGGTCGATTTGAGCCGGATATTATATTCACCGGGGTATTAATGCCTTCAAAAGCGTACCTTTGCCCACTTTTCGAATCGATTCAATGAAACAGGCGCAGAGCATGCAAAGAAGGGAAGTGATGTTGCACTTAGGTGAGAGCATTCCAACCTATACAGAGGAATTTTTAAAATCAGTGGAAACCAACTGGCAACCGGGTGAATTATTGCCTGATGCCACCGGCGAAACCTTTTTTGAGGATATTAAAACCATTCAGGAGCAGTCGGAAAATTTAAGCTACGACCTGCTGGCAGTGCTCATTGGTGATACCATTACCGAAGAAGCCTTGCCAACCTATGAATCGTGGCTGGTAAGTATGGACGGGGTGAATCCCCAGAAACCGGAAGGCTGGATGGACTGGATTCGGGGATGGACAGCGGAAGAGAACCGTCATGGCGATGTGCTTAACCGTTTCCTGTACCTGTGCGGACGTGTGAATATGCCCAAGTTAGAAGCATAGGTTCAATACCTTATTAAAGACGGTTTCGATATTCAGACCGGCAGCGATCCGTACAAAAGTTTCGTGTATACCAGCTTTCAGGAAACCGCCACTAATATTTCGCACCGGAGGGTAGCCACCCTTGCCAAGCAAAGCGGTAATACTGTTCTCTCCCGCATTTGCGGACTGGTAGCCAGCGATGAGGCCCGTCATGCCAAAGCATACAAAACCTTTGTAGAGCGTATTTTTGAACTCGACCCCAGTGAAATGATGAAAGCGTTTGAAGATATGATGCGCAAAAAGATCGTGATGCCGGCCATGTACATGCGTGAACTGGGCGAAAAGATGAATACGTTTGCCAATTTCAGTGATGCGGCCCAGCGCCTCGGTGTATACACATCGGTGGATTACATCGAGATCATGCAGGATCTTATTAAGGACTGGAAAATTGAGAACATGCGCCACCTGAACGATGAAGCCGAAAAGGCCCGGGAATATATTATGGGTTTGCCCGACCGGCTAACCCGTATTGCCGAGCGTATGAAAACGCCGTCGATCGAGCATAAGTTCAGCTGGATCAAAGCCTAAGAAGAAGTGTACCCCGACTCCCCGGTTATTTACAGCCCCCCATTTCGTTAAATCTTTTCTTTTTTTCATGAATAATGGTATGTTCGCATGAAACCCATACCTACATGAAGCGCAATCCTTTACTCACCGTTGCTTTTTCAGCTGCCCTGTTTGCCGTTTCAAACAGTATCCATGCTCAAACCATGGTATCCACCACACCCAAGAACCGTAATTTTTTAATTGAAAAGGGAACCGGTGTAGCCTGCGGCAGTTGTCCTACTATCGACGATACCTGTCAGAACACCGTGAATGCTTACCCGGGACGTGGCATTCTGATTGAATACCATGTGGGTCCTGATGCGCGTCCGCAAACCGGCCTCGCCGATTACACCAACCCACAAGCCGATTCATTATACAATACTATTCCGTTCACCTACAACATGATGGTGAACCGGCACGACCAGGGGTTGCCTTACAATTATACATACGTGTACAATCAGGTGCAGGGCGGAGCCGCTTCCATGGTATCGAAGGCCTCGGAAGTGAACCTTGCCATCAACTCCAACTTCAATGCAACCACACGGCAACTGGTGGTGACCGTAGAAGCGTATTATACAGCCAACAGCAAAACGCCAAAAAACTTCCTGAATGTGGCCCTCACCGAAGATTCCTTATTAAGCAAGCAATACAATGTATCTAC
>JBGAVF010000143.1:0-7665 GCA_044228315.1 Bacteroidia bacterium
CTATCAAATGCGGTGCTGAGTCTTTTGGCTGGTTGTCCCAGACTTACATAATGGAATCGTTTGTTGGTACGCTCCGGCCCTCCTTCTCCGGCGAACATACGTGTCGGGTCTTCCCCTTCGCGTTTGAACGGATAAATACCCGAGGTATACGGAAATTCACCGGGCACATTTTCCTGTAACTGCCAGCGAAGCAGATCGCCCCAGGCCTTGTACTTCGGCAGGCTCACCTTGGGCACCTGTGTATGGCTTAGGCTTTCGGTATGTGTTTGTATGGAAAGGGTTTTGTTTCGAACCGTGAATTGATATTCCGGATCGTGGTACTTTTTTATTACAGCAGGCCACTGCTCGATCATCTCACGGCATTCGGGCGATAGCTGTTTCTCAAGGGCGGTGATCTTCTCGTGTATTTCTTTCATAAACACTACTTGTTCTCTAATATATCGAGGGTTCCTTTTAACTGATATAATTTTTGTGCGATGTTGCTTTGTTTCTCAGCCCATGTATCATAGCGCCGGTTATTCTCCACGATCTCGGCAAGGTACCGCACCCGCTCGGGTGGGATCACATAGATCTTTTTGCTTTGATCGGTGGTTAATGATGCCTTGCTTTTCAGGCCTGAACCAGTTTTCCGGTCGAGTGTATCAACAACGGCTTTATACAGGTTGTTCATGCCCGGATCATTGAACTGTGAGGCAATCGTAGCGTATACAGGAAGTGACTCGTCGGCAGCATCCCACAAATTGTGGTTGCGCTTGTATTGCTTACGCACATCGCGCAACGCATCCAGGCTTCCTTTCTTATCGAACTTATTTATCGCTACCAGGTCGGCAAAATCAAGCATATCGATCTTCTCGAGTTGGGTTGCAGCACCGAATTCACTCGTCATCACATACAGGCTCACATCGCAGTGTTCGGTAATTTCCGTATCGCTTTGACCGATACCACTGGTTTCCACAATGATCATATCATACTCCGCAGCTTTGCAGATATCGATGCTTTCCTGCACATGTTTACTGAGGGCGAGGTTGGCCTGACGTGTAGCCAGTGAGCGCATATACACCCTTGGGTGGTTGATGCTGTTCATTCGGATGCGGTCGCCCAGCAAGGCGCCTCCGGTTTTCCGTTTGCTTGGATCGACCGAAATAATAGCAAGGGTTTTATTTTCAAAGTCGAGCAGAAAACGGCGCACCAGTTCATCCACCAGACTTGATTTTCCGGCCCCTCCGGTTCCCGTGATGCCAAGCACCGGTATGGTATGCGAAGGCTTATGAAGTTTTGTTTTGTCGAGTTTCTCCGGGTGGTTTTCAGCAATGGTAATGGTTTGGGCAATGACTTTCGGATTCTTTTCCTTGAGTTTGTCGAGCTGGTCGGTGAGTGAGGTGATCGTTTCGTAATCACATTTCGATACCATATCGTTGATCATCCCCTGCAACCCAAGCACACGCCCGTCGTCCGGACTGTAAATACGGGCAATACCATACGCCTGTAGTTCTTTTATTTCTTCAGGAAGTATAACGCCACCACCACCCCCGAAGATCTTAATATGTCCGGCCCCCCGTTCTTTCAGCAGGTCGTACATATACTTGAAATATTCAAGATGCCCGCCCTGATAACTGGTCATGGCTATAGCCTGGGCATCTTCCTGAATGGCACAGTTCACTACCTCATCCACACTGCGGTTGTGCCCGAGATGAATGACCTCTACGCCCGTGCTCTGAATAATGCGCCGCATTACGTTTATGGCTGCATCATGTCCATCGAACAGGGAGGCCGCGGTGACCATGCGGATCTTATTCTTTGGCTGGTACTTCTCTGTTTGTTGCATAGCTATGGATTACATCGAAATGTGAGCAAAAATAAGAGAATAATAGCATCTCTCACGTTCTTTTTTGCAGCCGGGAAACGATGATTTTATCAGGCCTGAGCAAGGGATGCATTCTTGCGGCCATCTACAAAATACATTTCCACCTTTCCCTTGTTTTTCGCTTCTATCATACCCCGGAAAGTACACTGAAACTCGTGCTGAATGTATCGGTAGGTATTCCCCGATATATTGATCCGACCGGGAGCTCCGGCTTGTTCCATACGGGCAGCTATATTTACATCATCACCCCATATATCATAGGCAAAACGCGATTTACCGATGACTCCTGCCACCACCCTGCCGGTGTTTATACCGATACGCATCTCCAGTTTGAAGGTGGCATTGGCATTAAATGTTTCGATATACGCCAGCATATCCATGGCGGCATTCACTGCATCATGCGCATTCGTTTTATTGGGCAAGGGAAGTCCGCCGGCACACATGTAACTGTCGCCTATGGTCTTTATTTTTTCCATATTATGCTTATGAATGATCTCATCAAAAGCAAGGAATAACGTATTTAGTTGAGCCACCAGGGTATTGTGGTCGATCGCTTCGGCATACCGGGTAAAATTCACGAGGTCGGTGAAAAGCACCGATACCATCTCATACTGCATGGGTGTGGCCTCCCCCTTTTCTTTCAGTTCATGGGCTACCTCAGCAGGTAAAATATTCAGCAAAAGCTGCTCCGATTTGGCCTTCTCTTCGGCAATGATATTCCTTTGCTGCTGGATCTCAGTGAACTGGTTTTCGATTTTGGTGTTTTGCTGCGCCAGCACTTTGTTCTTACGTCGTACCATAAGCAAACCGGTGCTAATAGCCAGCAACAGCACCAGGCCCAATAATGCATAGCGGTAGGTGTTTTCTTTGAACGATGCTTCTTTTTCCAGTTTCAGCTTATTTATCTTATCCTGTTGTTCTAGAAGGGATATCTCCTGCAGTCTCGACTTCTCTTCCGCTTTCGCCTGTTCCAGTTCGTTCTTCTGCAACAATTCCTTTTGTTTCAGCGATTCAATTTTCTGGTTCATCACCTGAGCCGCCAGTTCCTGACGGGCTTTTTCCGCCTCCGACTCAATGAGTTTCAATTGTTGTTGTTTGTTTTTTTGTTCCAGTAACAGGCGCGCTATTTCCTTATTCCGGTTCTGCGCCTCCAGCTCCAGTTTATCTTTTTCCAGTTGCAACTGCTGTATGTTCAGGTATTTTATCTGGTCGTTCAATGCCAGTTCACGCAGCTCCTTTTCACTTTTATCGTAGGCATTTCTTACGGAAACGGCATCCTGTTTTTGTATCAGCAGCGTATTCAACAGGCTGTCGTTTATACGCAGGTAATTTTTGTAGCTCTCGAACGCATTCTCAAAATCGTACAGCTTTTGCTCAATAAGGGCCTGCATTAAATATACTTCTGCGCGTGTAGCCATATCCTTCGCCCGGGCACTTGCTTCCCCGGCTTTTTGGTTATAATGCATGGCGTTATAGGTATCGCCCGTAAGTAAATACGAAGCCGCCATCAGGCGGTTCACCTCCGCCTCATCCTTTGGTGTTTTACAAAATTGCAGGGCACGACGTAAATAATCGAGACTGCGGGAGGGATTGCCGGTGTTCTGTAACGCGATGGCCAGATTGCTGAGCACCCGAAGCATCTGAGCTTCACTCAGCGGATTCGTGAGGGCGGTTTCATAAATCCGAATGGCTTCGGTATAGCGGGCGGAATGAAAATATAAATACCCGAGATTGTTACAGGCCAGAGATGCTTCCGCTTTCAGGTTGTTGGCCTGTGAATAGGTATAGGCGCCCATATAATAGGTTTCAGCCTCCTTATCCTGTTGCAGCATCTGAGCAGCATAAGCCATCTGTAACTGATTGCCTGCATTCTCCCGGGGCTCGAGGGGGAAGGTGCTTTTTTCCCTGCAACTTTCAATCACCGAAGCATAATCCTGATTGAGCAAACCCAGCTGAATGATCTTGTCGATGACTTCCGGCGTACGGTTCATTTGCCAGGCTTTGGTATAATATTCAAGTGCCTTGCCGGTTACTTGTTCTTCCTGCAAAAGTTCAGCACAGGTGATGTAAAGTTTGAACAGCTGGGGAGAAGGGTCCTTTTCAAGCAACGGGATGAGGGAGAAGGCATATCGTATAGCCTCCACATTCTCATGGCGTGCCTTATGCAAACTAATCAAATGTGATAGCGCCACAATCACACCCGGCTGATAGCTGATGCTTTTGGCAATCAGATATGCTTCCCTGACTTTCAGAATACGCAATGCCTCATCCTTCTCAAGATACGACGCCTGTAACAGGGTTAGCACCCGTGTGGAATCTTCCAGGGAATGCTTTTCCTTTAGCTGGGCCTTCAACACCGGCCTGCACCACAGCATTATCAGGGTCAGAAGCAAAAGTCGAAAACTAATCCAGCGCATAATTCAGTTTAATGATGAAGAATTCACTTTTCATCGGATTCAGAATTAAGTCATCGCGGCTGCCCGTAGCCGAAGCACCGTAAAGCGTAGCTTTGAACATATTATACAGCCGCAGGTTCACGGTGAAGTTACGGGTGAAACGGAAGGAGCTGATGAGGTCGAAACAACCGGTACCGGAGGCTTTCGAATCATACATTCCTTCGGCATAAAATGCACCCAGCATACGGTATTGCAAACGCACTTCCAGGTTTTTATTATACGAATAATAGAGCGATGCTATAAAGGCATTGTCGGGTTGCACAGCGCGTTTCGACATGGTTTTAAAGTCATAGCCGGTGCTGGTTTGCGAAAGGGTATGGCATCCGTTCAGGCGGAGTTCAAAGGCATGCTTCGGATAATTTTCAATATTGATCGCGATGGGAATAATGAAACTGTAATCAACACCCACTGCATTGCGTTGTGAACTTTTCGGAGCAAACGAACCGTAATAGAAGGGCATGCTGCCGGCCGAATCGATCCATTGCTGGCTGCCTTCATACCTTGCGGTGCGCGGAATGCAGGTTGCCTGCTGTACAAAAACCGTAAGTGCCGAGGTACGGTCGGTATAGTATCGGGAAAGTAATGAAATACTCAACTCACGGTTCCGGAGCGGACTCTGATTAACAAAAGCCCGTTCCAGTGTTACCGCTTCACGCTCGGGATGAAACGGTGCAATAACAACTGCATTGGTAAAACGATACGATGAATACAGTGTGTATCCGGAAGCGTAATTCAGCAGGATACTGCTTTTCCGGGGAAGAATATGTTTGTAGTATACTTTCAGAGCACCGGTGATATGGAAAGGCCAGCTTTGTGAAGCAATTGGCTTGAACGAATTGTAAACAGAGACATTGGCCAGAGCACCGAAGGTGCTGTTCTTCACCGAATACTCAAAGCCGGTTCCCCAGGCCGAGACCCATTGAAACAAATATACCGGAAGGGTCAGATTCCGGGAAGCCGTATCGGCCGGTGTGGCTTTTACGCCCTTATCGCGGCCCATGGTGTGCAGTGGGCTTCCAAAGTTGAACCGTGTGGTGAAATTGAGAAAGACGGAAAGTTCCCTGATTTTCATTCTTCTCCGTCGCTCGAAGCCCAGATCAGTGTTGTCAATAGTTGCAGAGGTACGGGTGTAAAAAGCCTCAAGCGTATCCTTATTGGGTATGGGCGCAAGCAGGTGCCAGGTAAGGTCGAGGGCTTCCCGTTTCAGGGCCGGATTGGTGAGCCGCACCGAACTCGACGGATCCACATAATATTTCCCGTAATAAAAACCGGTGAATACTTCCCCGCCCTTCCGTCTCTGCTTCTCATGCGTAAGGGTGATGCCGGTATTGTTCTCGGCAATATAATGATTGGCTATGGCGGCGTTGGTGCTTAGCGGATTCAGGCCCAGTGATGCCTGATCTTTACGGGCTGAAGAAAGCACCATTAGATGCCACGATTTGTAATACGTATTAATCCCCAGCATACGGCTTGACGATGCCAGGGGGTCGTATTCCGCAGGGGTGTTGGTTCGGTAACGCGCTGTTTCATACAGGGCGTTCTCAAACATTTTATTGGTGGTGTATTTCATGGCCCCCCGATCGAGGAAATTGCCAAACATATCGAAGCGGATCGTGTTTTTACCGTCTCCGTATTTTCCTCCCATGATCAGACTCACGTAGTTGTTTTGTGAGAAATTTCCGCCGATGGAAGCTTTAATATATACCGGTCTTTCCGACTGGGGCGTGATAATATTGATCACTCCGGCAGCAGCATGATTCCCGTACACGGCACTTTGAGGGCCCCGTATTATTTCGATTCGTTGGGCCTGTTGCACCGGAAGGGTGGCGCCAATAGCAATGCCGTTGGAGAAATCATTACGCAAAACGATTCCGTTTACCATAATGATGAAATTCTCATTCCCGTTCAATCCGTCAGCATGAAATGTTTCGCCCAGCAAAAAATTCCCGGGTTGGGAAACAAAAAATCCGGCAATATCATTCAGTACATCTGTAAGCGTAATGTAATTGCCCCGTATTATTTGTTCTGGGGTAATTACGATCACACGTTCATTTTTTTCATTCACAGTAGATTTGAAAAAAGAGCCGGTAGCGGTTGAGAGTGCCTCTGATGCATCGGTTTTCAACAGTTGTGAAGTGCTGTCGCGAAGCCGTTGCCAGTAGCTCAGGGAATCGGAAACCGATTGTGCATGCACGGGCAATGACATGCCGCTTCCTGCGAGGAAGGTAATAAATGCAATATATGCGAGCGGCAGATTTCTTAGTTTATGATTGGAATGGATGCCCATTTCGTGTGTAATTATACAAATAAAAACAGGAAACCAGACGAAACTTCGGCCTAAAAAGGCAGAATAACAGATGTCTTATTTTTTATCTTTTGAAAAAAAGTTTGTTGAAAATAGATTTTTACATACTTTTGCGCTCCCTTAAAAAAACGAAGTACCTTTTTTAAGGAAAGTTCATTAAAAAAAAACAAGCCAAATTAGCTCAGCTGGTAGAGCAACTGATTTGTAATCAGTAGGTCGCTGGTTCGATCCCGGCATTTGGCTCAATTTTGAAAAAGAGGGAAGATTCCAGAGCGGCCAAATGGAACAGACTGTAAATCTGTCGTCTTATGACTTCGAAGGTTCGAATCCTTCTCTTCCCACTGATACAAGCCATTGTAGCTCAGTGGTAGAGCACTTCCTTGGTAAGGAAGAGGTCGGCAGTCCGATTCTGCTCAATGGCTCTAAAAAGTAGCTCGTGTGCGTGCGAAGATGTTAGTGAAAACACAAGCGTAATCAAAACCAACCTTGCCTGTTGGTGTTTCGTTGGAAATAAAGCAGGTAAGCAAATTGCGGGAGTAGCTCAGTTGGTAGAGCGGCAGCCTTCCAAGCTGCAGGTCGCGGGTTCGAGCCTCGTCTCCCGCTCCAGTTTTTAGGAGATATGATCCAGATGATCGTCCATGCCGGCCACGCAGAAGGCAATCACTGAAGAAGATCTCCCCGGGTCCGGAAGAAATTTACGGAGCCGAAAAAATACGGCTGACGCCGGCCCTGAAGATGGCAGAAATGAGGAGTTTAGCTCCTCTTTAGTCGTTGATATCAGGTGAAGAAAAAAGTGAACACGTGCTGGTAACGTGACCTCACAAGGTAGTGGCAACGGATGAAAAAGACAGAAAAGAATTTTATTTTATATTTATACTAACTCAACAAACACAAGTACTCAATTATGGCAACCAAAGAGAAATTTGACCGCAGTAAACCACACGTAAATATTGGAACTATCGGTCACGTAGACCACGGTAAAACTACTTTAACCGCTGCTATCACTACGGTTTTGGCAGAAAAAGGTTTATCAGAAAAAC
>JBGAVF010000144.1:0-7761 GCA_044228315.1 Bacteroidia bacterium
TGAGCATCCGCAGCAATTCTTTAACCGCCGGGTTACGCTCATCATACAAATGCGCCACCAATGATGAATCCCTGTCGAGCCCCAGGGTTAACTGCGTAAGATCATTGGAACCGATGGAGAACCCATCAATATGTTTGGCAAACTCTTCCGCCATGATGATGTTGGACGGAATTTCCGCCATCAGGAAAAGTTCCAGCCCTGCCTTGCCTCTTTCCAAACCGTATTCTTTCATCACATCGTGTACCTTATGCAGTTCTTCCACCGTACGGCAGAAAGGGATCATCACCACCACATTGCTCAATCCCATTTCTTCCCTCACCCGTTTAATGGCCCTGCATTCCAATCCGAAAGCCGCTTTATATTTCTCCGAATAATACCGGCTGGCGCCCCGCCACCCGATCATCGGGTTCTCCTCGTGCGGCTCAAAATATTTTCCTCCAAGGAGATTATAATATTCATTGCTTTTAAAATCGCTGAACCGAACGATCACTTTGTTGGGATAAAAAGCCGATGCAATTTTTGCAACACCATAACTCAGGCTGTGAATGAAGAACTCTTCTTCATTGTCGAAGCCGACTATCATTTTGCCGATGGCTTTACTGAGTTCAACATCGTTCATTGTTTTATGATTCATCAATGCCAATGGATGAACCTGTATATAATTATTGATGATGAACTCTTCCCTTGCCAGTCCTACCCCGGCATTGGGCAGGTGCGAAAAACGAAAGGCCATGTTGGGCGATGCCACATTCAGCATGATGGGCGTTTTCACCTTCGGCAGATCATTCAGATCTGTTTCTACTTTCTGGAACGGAACATTACCCTCGTACACCACACCCTCTCCGCCTTCACTACAGGAAGCAGTTACCATTTGCCCGGTGCTTAATATCTCTGTTGCATTACCGCAACCTACAATGGCCGGCACACCCAGTTCCCGTGCCACAATAGCTGCATGACAGGTTCTTCCGCCCTTATTCGTAATGATGGCCGATGCTTTTTTCATGATGGGTTCCCAGTCGGGATCGGTCATGTCGGTCACCAGCACATCGCCGGCTTCAAATTCATGCCCATCGGTAACCCGTTTATCGAGTGAGAATAAGATAGAAACTTTTCCGGCACCGATCTTATCGCCGACAGCGATGCCTTTCACCAGTGTTTTGCGCTCGGTACTCTCATCCATCACATACTCTGTGATCTTTGAAAAATCTTTCTGCGAATGAATGGTCTCGGGCCGGGCCTGCACAATGAACAACTGTTTAGACAAACCATCCACCGCCCATTCCACATCCATCGGGCACCAATGTCCTTTCAGTTTACTGTAATAGGTTTCAATACTGGTTACCCATTTTGCCAGTTGCAGTATGCGTTCATCCGTTAAGCAATACCGGTTTTGCAAAGGTTTCTCCACCGGGATGATCTGTACCCGTTCATCGGGGTTATCGCCATACACCATCATCTTATCTTTTGTACCGAGTTTCTTTTCAATGATGCTGTTGAATCCTTTTTGCAATGTTGGTTTAAAAACGATGTATTCATCCGGCGATACGGCGCCCTGTACGATCATCTCTCCCAGGCCGAATGAAGCATTGATCACCACTACGTCTTTAAAACCGCTTTCAGTATCTAATGAGAAGGCGACACCCGAAGCGCCGAGATCACTACGCACCATTTTTTGTATACATACCGAAAGGCCGATGCTGAAATGATCGTAACCAAAACTCTGGCGGTAACTGATGGCCCGGTCGGTGAAGATGGAAGCAAAACAGTTTCGCACGGCATTCATCAATGGTGCAGGGCCACGAACGTTGAGATAGGTTTCCTGCTGACCGGCAAAAGAAGCATCCGGAAGATCTTCGGCCGTGGCCGATGAACGAACCGCCACATCGGTGATGTCCTGGTCGTAACCCCGGCTGAGTTCGTAATACTTTTCAATGATGGCATCGCTTAATTCACGGGGGAATTTTGCATTCTTTAAAAGTTGCCGGGCCAGTAACCCACCCCGCCGGAGTGATTCAATGTCGTCTAACTTAATGTCGTTGATGATCTTTTTGATCTGTTCATCCAGGTTATTATACCGGATGAATTCCCGGTAAGCAGCTACGGTAACCACAAAACCGCCGGGTATCTGTATACCAAGCTGGCCAAGGTTTTGAAGCATTTCACCAAGAGAAGCATTTTTACCTCCCACCTGCTCAATGTCTTTCATGCCAACTTTGTGCAGGTCGGTAATGTAGAGGGATGTGTTCATAAATGAAGGGATTAGCAGTTATACAATCGTTCAGCTAATGTACTCATTAATATATGTAAAGTGAAATGCAAGTGATAATTTCATCCACATTTAATACAAGAGTGTGCTAAGCACCGGTTTGAACCACATAGGAACATAGGAAACATAGTTTTTCACATAGAACTCTATGTGTGTATTTCTATGTGCACTATGTGCCTATGTGGTTCAATTACATTAAATTTATTTCATGAAACGCAAAGACTTTCTTTCATCGGTGATCCCCCTGGCTGCCTCTTTTCCGGCAATTGCTGCGGGCAAAACAAATGCTGAAGTGGAGAAGCCATGCATCATTCCGCCCTACTTAAAGAAAGGCGATACCATCGGCATCTGTTGCCCCGCAGGTTATATTACGGCAGAAGATATTCAGCCGGCTTTGTCAAAACTGAATGAATGGGGCTTTAATGTAAAAATGGGAACCAGCATTGGTAAACGTGATTTTACATTTGGCGGAACCGATGAAGAGAGAGCTGCCGACTTTCAGCAGATGCTGGAAGACAAAACGGTGAAAGCCATCCTTTGTGCAAGAGGCGGATACGGCGCCGTACGCATTGTAGATAACCTCGACTTTAAAAAACTAAAGCACAATCCCAAATGGATCATCGGCTTCAGCGATGTAACGGTGCTTCATTCACATATCAACGCCAACCATCGCATCGCCTCCATTCATTCAAAAATGTGCAACAGTTTTCCTAAAGACTGGAGTACGGCAGAACCCATACAAACAGAAACCATCGAATCCATCCGGAAATGCCTGGCGGGTGAAAAAACAAGACTTGTGTTTGCCCCTCATGAAAAAAACAGAACTGGCCTCGCTATCGGCGAACTGGTGGGCGGCAATTTAAAAACACTGGAATCGCTGGCGGGCAGCAGGTCGGATATCATTACAAATGATAAGATATTATTTGTAGAGGATACCGGTGAATATTTATACAGCCTCGACCGTATGTTCTGGAATTTAAAGCGCAGCGGAAAATTAACCAACCTCAAAGGGCTGATCATCGGCGGATTTAAAGTGAAACCGGATGATGCCGGTGAAGAGTTTGGCAAAACACTGCAGGATATCGTGCTGGAAAAAGTAAAGGAATACAGCTATCCCGTTTGCTTCGACTTTCCCGTGGGGCACCAGAAAAATAATTTTGCGCTTAAGTGCGGCGTAGTTCACACGCTGGGCGTGCATTTGAATGAGTGCAGGCTGAGTGAGGCCTGAGAAAAATATTCAATATACAATGTTCAACGCTCAATATTCAACGGAGGCCGCACCTGAACATTGAAAATTGAGCGTTGAATATTGATCATTTAGTCTATCGTATCAAAATACTCGTTCCCTTCTCCTTCACCGCCTTCCCCGTCCACGGATCAATATAACTGAGCGTCCATACATAAGCGCCGCCGTCTGCCGGGTTGCCTTTGAATTTTCCGTCCCATCCATCCAGCGGGTTGTTGGTTGCAAAGACCAACTGGCCAACCCGGTTATAGATTTTGAACGAATAATCTTTTGCAAGATCAGCATACACCGGTTTCAGTGCATCATTCAATCCATCGCCATTGGGTGTAAATGCGCCGGGTACTTTTATCAAACAGGCAGGCAATACTTTTACATGAAGGGCGTCGTAGCCACGGCAGCCGTGGTTATCGGCAATAAGATTATAATCCCGGGTGAATATATCTGTGTATATCTGCGAAGTGGTGGCACCTGTATTCCACAAGTATGTATAAGCAGCATTTGGTGCTACACCTATCAGCAATCTATCAGATTGACAGATCACCGTATCGGCACCGAGGTTAACTTTTGGCACCGCATATACGGGAACGGTTTTACTGATGCTTGCCGGGCCACAGTACCTGTCAACTCCCGATAAGGTAATGGTATACACTCCTTCATTGGCATAAGAAAAATTCACATCCACTTCGTTGGTAAATATTTTTCCATCGCCGTTATCCCAAACATAGGAAATTACATTACGGGATATCTTCCGCTGCAAGGTTACCGTGTTGCCCGTACAATATTGCGGCTTAAGCCCGGTGAAATCGATCAACGCCGAAGCATCTATATGCATCAGCCTGCTGGCTGTATCGCGGCAGCCGTGGTTATCGGTAACGATCAGTTGAACATTATAGATATTGCTTACCGGGTACACATGCGCCGGCGGGGTTTGGCCGTTGAATTGGGTAAGGTCGCCAAAATCCCACAGGTAGTTGGTTATATTGCCCGTTGATGCATCAATAAAATTGATGGGGGTATTGATACAGGTGGTATCGCCCATGCTGCTGGTAAATGCAGCATTAAAAACGTTTCCGAGTGTAAAAGTTTGCGATGTGGTATCGCTGCAGGAACCATTGCTTACAATCAAACGCACGGTAACCGTTGGGGTGGCAACCGGGAAACTCATGGTAACATTCTGACCGGTGGCTGTTCTGCCGTCGCTGAAGGTCCAGTTCCAGGAATTGGCTCCGTTGCCGCCGGGGTGTGAAAGCACAATATCATCTGTTACACATCCCCAGTTGATCAGTCCGTTGAAGACAGCAGAAGGTTTTCCCAGCACATTTACGGCAAAGGTTTCATTTACATTCTGCCTTGCATTGCAAGTGTCTATGATGCCATTGCCATCCGAACCGATGCCGTTGTGCAATATATAATTACCTGCCGGGTTAATGGGGGCTGCGAGTTGAAGCAATACCCATTTGGTATATCCCGCCGTACCACAGGTAACATCCGTTGTTGCAGCAGTAATGTTTACGGCAGACGGACCGGTAATACTGAAGTCGGAGCCATTGGCGCTGATGCTGCTGCACAAAATGGGGTGACTATAAAATACTCTTACTGAAGCAGCATTGCAATTATCAAACTGCACCGAATCAAAGATGGGCGCCGGCGCCTGGGTGGTTACAAATGCCCTGGTATACCCAACCGGCATAAATGCAAGGCAGGTATCCGACAGGGTATTGCCGTCGGTACCGGTACCAACCACCACATTAAAATTTCCGGCCGGAAGCGGGTTGGCAAGGTTGATAGTGATCTGTGAAGTATACTGATTGTTTGTACAGTTATAGGTTATTGAATTAACCGGCCATACACCGGGACTTACCGACAATTCACTTCCCGCTGCCGTAATGGTATTGCAGGCAACCGGTTTATCAAAATTGACTACCAGTTTATCGGGATGGCATTCATCAAAAACAACGGATTGTATAACTGGCGGGGTTGTTAATTGCGTGATGGTAAAGGAAAATTATAACCGACTGCGATAGCATTATTACAGGTATCGATGAGGGTATTACCGTCCGCCCCATTATTTACCACAAGCTGATAGTTGCCATTAGCAAGCGGGTTTTGTAAGGTGATCTGTATTTGATCAGTATAAGTTCCCGCTGAGGCGCAGGATGACTGCACTGATAAAATAGCGGGGTTGCCTGGTGTTATAGAGAACTCGCTGCCCGGGCCCGAAGGAGTAAGACTTGTACACCATACCGGTTTGGTCAGTGTTATATTAAGTACCGTAGGTGCACAGCCTGTGTAGTTTACTGAAGCAACCTGGGTAGTAGGAATTACTGGAACAGTAAAAGGTATGGATACAGGAAGCATGGCGATCTTACAAACATTTTCAAGGGTATTGCCATCAGAACCATTGGCCACATTCAACTGGTAGTTTCCTGCGGGAATGGGTGATTGCAGGTTAATGATCACGAATGGAACCCCGTTCGCTCCAATACTGCAATCCGATGCAATGCCGGTAATAACGTGGGTGCCTGCAGTAATCGTGAATTCGCTGCCGATAGCAGGATCAGAGATACTGGAGCACAAAATGTCTTCAGAAAATGTAACCATTAATTTACTCGGGTCACAACCAACGATGCTTACGCCTGTAACAGCAGGTGCTGCGTTATTGGTTAATACGGATGTACCCGTAAAATCAATATCGTACCCCTGGTTTGAACTTGACCAGTTATTAACCATCATGAGGTAATCGTGACCGGCCAGCAGGTTTATCATTCTGTTGAATTGAGTACCCGGTGCCCCACCACCGCAATTAATATCAGAAACTCCTGCCGCTGTACACCCGGTGATCCCGGTTTGTCCGCTCAGGTTTAATGAAACCCTTAATTCAACCGTATAAACATCGCCGGGGAGAAAACCGGTGATATCCATTATTTCCCAATCATAATCATCCGCCATGTTCTGGGGGGTAATTAGAAACCCAAGTGTGCCTGCCTGATAGCAATGAAATTTATACCACCTGGAATTATCGGAAGTTACTTGCCCACAACCTGATGTAGGGTTTGGTATATCGGGACCTGTGCAATTTGACACATCCGACTCCTTAAAAGTAAGGTTACCACATACTGCCTGTGCTGTGGTTGGTATCCGCCCGGGTCCGGCGCATGGTCCCTGCGCTCTCAGAGTAAAAGTTCCGACGAATAATAAAAAGGAAAGTAATAATGATCTCATTGATTAATTTTGGATTTGTAAATTTAATCAAAAAGAATGCCCTTTTAAAGGGTATTGTCCATAATCTTCCCACATGATAAAGATTCCCCCGTATTTACAAAAAGGCGATTGCATCGGCATTACCTGCCCGGCGGGCTATATGCCGGCACAAAAAGCACAGGCCTGTATCAACACCCTGCAGCACTGGGGCTTTGATGTGATGGTGGGCAAAACGCTGGGCAGCCGGTCTAAAAACTATTTCAGCGCTGCCGACGGTGATCGCCGGGATGAACTGCAGGCCATGCTGGATGATCCCAACATCAATGCCATCCTTTGCGGCCGTGGGGGTTACGGGGTTGGCCGCATCATCGACCAGCTTGATCTCAGCAAATTCAAAAAGAACCCGAAGTGGGTCATCGGCTTCAGCGACATCACCGTACTGCACGCACACCTGTTCTCAAAACTTGGCATTGCGTCGCTGCATGCGCCGATGGCCTCGGCTTTTAACGAGGGAGAGAATGAATTCATCCGTGCATTTAAAAATGCCGTTACCGGCAAAAAAGCAAAATACAGTGCTGCGGCACATCCGTACAACAGGCCCGGTACGGCATCGGCTCCATTGGTGGGCGGCAACCTTTCGCTGCTGGCGAATATAACCGGAACAGCTTCAGACATCAATACAAAAAACAAGATCCTTTTCCTGGAAGACATCGGCGAATACATTTATAATATCGACCGGATGCTGTATCAATTAAAACGAAGCGGAAAACTAAATGCCTTGGCCGGACTGATCATCGGCGGCTTCACCGACATGAAAGACACCGGGCGGCCCTTTGGAAAAAAAGTGTATGAAGTGATCCGGGATGTGGTGGCCGAATACGATTACCCGGTTTGCTTTGGATTCCCGGTCAGCCATGGTACAGAGAACTATGCATTGAAAGTGGGTGTTACGTATAAACTATCCGTCAATAAAAAAGCGGTTTCACTGGTTGAGAAATAAAATGAACCACATAGGCACATAGGTCACAGAGATAAACACATAGGCTAC
>JBGAVF010000145.1:0-7647 GCA_044228315.1 Bacteroidia bacterium
GGCCCATTTATTGAATTGCAATACCACGGCCTCGTCAAAGGTGTTGCTTGTTTCGAAGAACAGGTTTCCGCTGATGATCAGGTCGCTGTCGCTGATGGCAATATTCGGGTAATCGAACCAGGAATTATTGCCATCAATATTGCCAGCAATTTTATAAAACTTCCAGGTACCAATAGGATTGTTGGTTTGTGAGAAACCGATCACAATTTTTGATGAGGCAGTGGTACTTCCGTTAAGTACTACAAAGATGTAGCGGTCGGCTTTGGGGTCGTAAATAACACGCGGGTCGAATAAGTTGCCGTTGCTGATCAACGGGTCGTTGATGAAAGTGGCTATGTCTTTATCCGCTGTTAACCGGGTTCCTGTGCTGTCGAAGAAACCGATCTTCACATTGATGGCGGTAATGGATTTGCCGGCATTGCTGATGGCGGCGGTATTGTCGGGTGGGGTGCCCTGGGTATAAATGGTGAACTTGGTTTGTTTCCCTAACGCTAGATCTCCCGCATTTGTTTTGTTCATGGCACGTATGCCGGCATCTTCAAAGTAGTCCTCATGTCCGGGACCGGGAAAATGCCTGCGGTTTTTCTTGTAATAGCGGTTATTGCCTTCAGGTTCTTCCGGTTCGGCATGTATGTGCATGGCTGTATCCGGTTTGTCGGCCGGTAATTCCGTAACCACACAGGAACTGCTTAACAGGGTCTTGTCAAAAGAGCTTCTGGGGGCTATTTTCTGAGCATTGGAAAGCGTGTATACGAATGCGGTAAGCAGCAAAAAAAGGGTGCGTAGTAACATTGCCACAAAGTTACGTAAATCGGGCAATTAAAGGGCATAACCCAAGGGCTGGGTGAAGGGAATTAACAAAGAAACCAGAGGGTGCCGGCACCTGCGTGCGGGCTACATGGCATGAATATTGGCTTCGTCGAAAATTCGGGTCTTTACATTAAAGCAATTCCCGGCTTCCATAATATGCACAATGAGGCCTTCCACCGATATAGGGGCTTTGTCTTCTATCTCAGAAATGTTGCTGTGCACGATCTTATGCCCGTCGATGATGATTACGGCTCCGCTGCCAATGGCTTTAAGTTCCACACCGTTTTTAATGATCACACCGGTATCTTCTCCCAATCCGATCCCAATGGCTGAAGGGTTGGCCACAACCGCCTGAGCCAGACGTGGAAAGCGTCCGCGTTTATTAAAGTGTGAATCGATGATCACATCTTTGATGAAGGCCAGCCCGGTGGTAATCTTTACTTCCCCTTTCAGGTGGGCATTGGTGGCATTGCCTTCATAGATCATGGTATTACTCATAGCCATGGCCCCGGCACTGGTTCCGGCCACCACAAAATTTTCGTTGATGTAACGGAACTGTAACACATCCAGAAATTCTGTGCCACCAAAAATAGCTGTAAGACGCAGCTGGTTGCCTCCGCTGAACATCAAAGCGTCACAATTTTTAAGGCGTTCAATGTATTCGGGCCTCATGGCATCTTCGCGGTTCCGGATCTTGAGGTGACCTACCGAGAAGCAGCCAAGTTTGGCAAAGGCATCCAGGTAGTTTTGCCCCACTTCATCCGGAATGGAAGAAGCCGTGGTCACCACTTCAATACGTTTATCGGTACCCCCCATTTCGTTGAGGATACTTTTTAAAATGCCGATCTCGAAAAAATTGAGGTTGTTGCGCACCATGATGCCGGCCTCCAGGTCGGTCCCTTTGTCTTCAGCACCGCCGACAGGTATAAGCGTTCCTTTGATCATGAAATATATTTGTGCGAATATATGATTTTGCACTTTTTCCCGGTGAAACTTTTGTCCGCAACAGGATGCGGGTCATCCCGCGTGTTTTTCTTCATTTAATTTTTCTAAATTGCCAAAATAAATCAATGCAACTTCTCGTGCATAGAGGCTGCAGGCTTAAATTTATCACACATACCTGTAAACCACATTTTCGTTTATGAAGATTATTGATATAAAAGTAATGAAGGGCCCGAATTACTGGAGCATTCGCCGTCATCATCTCATCGTGATGCGTCTTGATCTGGAGGAGATGGAAGCGCGTCCTACCAATCTGATACCGGGTTTTCTGGAGCGGTTGAAAGCGTTGTTCCCAACCATGCAGGAACACCGGTGCAGCGAAGATTTTGCCGGAGGGTTCTTTTACCGGGTGGAAGAGGGTACCTGGATGGGTCATGTGATCGAGCATATAGCCCTGGAGCTGCAAACGCTGGCAGGCATGGACTGTGGCTTTGGGCGTACGCGTGAAACCAGTACCAATACGATCTCTCCGACGACATACAGCAACTGCGTGAGATACGTGAAGATGAGCGCCTGGGCCCGAGTACAGGCAGCATTGTGGAAGAGGCTATTAAACGTAAAATTCCGCATATACGCCTCAACCGTGCTTCGCTGGTGCAGCTGGGTTATGGTATGAACCAGCGTCGTATACAGGCCACCGTGGCCAGCACCACCAGCAGCATTGCCGTTGAAATTGCCTGTGATAAAGAAGATACCAAAAACCTGCTGGAGGCTGCCGAGATCCCGGTTCCCCGCGGTCGAATATGTGTCGATGAAGAGGACCTGGAAGCTGCCGTAAGCCGTATTGGGTATCCGCTGGTAACCAAGCCTATCGACGGGAACCATGGCAAAGGTGCCACTACCAATCTGAAAAACTGGGAGGAGGTACTGAAAGGTTTTGCCGCAGCAAAGAAATATTCACGGAAAGTGATCGTGGAAAAATTCATCACCGGTTACGACCACCGGGTACTGGTCATCAATTACAAGTTTGTGGCAGCGGCCAAACGCACCCCTGCAGCCGTTACCGGCGACGGAAAACTTACGATAAAGCAACTGATCGACAAGGTAAACGAAGATCCGCGTCGCGGGTACGGACACGAGAAAGTGCTCACCACCATTAAAGTAGACGACTTTACCAATACCATTTTGTTCGATAAAGGGTTGACCCTTGATAGTGTGCTTAAAAAGGGAGAAGAATTATGGCTGAAGCCGACCGCCAATATTTCAACCGGAGGCACCGCTACCGATATCACCGATATGGTGCACCCCTCGAATGTATTTATGTGTGAACGTATCGCACGTATCATCGGTCTCGATATTTGCGGCATCGACATCATGGCACCCGACCTCAGCACACCGATTGATGAAAATGGAGGGGCCGTGCTCGAAGTGAACGCAGCCCCCGGTTTCCGTATGCACCTCGAACCTACGGAAGGTATTGGCCGCAATGTGGCCGAGCCGGTGATCGATATGTTGTATCCGCCCGGAGTATCGGCCAAGATCCCAATCATTGCCGTTACCGGTACCAACGGGAAAACCACCACCACCCGTCTTATTGCACATATTGTGAAACAGCTGGGTCATAAAGTGGGGTATACCACCACCGACGGTGTGTACATTCAGAACCAGCTGATGATGCGGGGCGATTGCACCGGTCCCATATCGGCCGAGTTTGTGCTGAAAGATCCTACCGTTGATTTTGCCGTGCTGGAAACAGCCCGGGGCGGCATTCTACGCGCCGGACTGGGATTTCATAATTGCGATATCGGTATCGTAACGAATATTGCTGCCGACCATCTGGGACTTCAGGGCATTGATACCCTGGAGCAGCTGGCCCGAGTGAAAAGTGTTGTAATAGAAAGTGTATTGCCCGACGGGTATGCCATTCTGAATGCCGACGACGAACGGGTATATGCCATGGCAAAAAACCTCGATTGCAAGGTGGCTCTTTTCAGTATGGATGAACACAACCATCATATCATTCAGCATACCACCGACGGGGGACTGGCGGCTGTGTATGAGAACGGGTATGTCACCATTATGAAAGGCACCTGGAAAATACGGGTGGAAAAAGTAACCAATATACCCCTCACCTTTGGTGGCAAAGCCGAGTTCAATATTGCCAATGTATTGCCGGCCATTCTGGCATCGCATATCCGCAATTTCAAAATTGAAGATGTACGTCTTGCCTTACAAACCTTCATTCCATCACCGGCTCAAACACCGGGACGTATGAACCTGTTCGACTTTAAGAACTTTAAGGTACTGGTTGACTACGCGCACAACGCCCACGGGGTGAATGCCATTGGTAAATATCTGGCACGGGTAGATGCCACCAAAAAAGTAGGCATCATTGCCGGGGTAGGCGACCGGCGCGACGAGGACACCATTTTACTGGGTGAGGCCGCCGGCCGCATCTTCGATGAGATCATCATTCGTCAGGACCGCAACCTGCGTGGAAGAACCGAACAGGAAATTATCGACCTCATGCTCACCGGTATTCATAATATCGATAAAAAGAAGAAGGTGATCGTGATACAAAAGGAACCGGAGGCCATCGAGTTTGCTATTAAGTCGGCAGCCAAGGGAAGCTATATTGTGATATGCAGTGATGTAGTTCCCGATGCCCTGGATCAGATCATGCAATTGAAGGAAGCGGAAGGGTAAGGACCCAAGCGCAGCAGAAAAAAACAGCAGGTATGTTTCGGGTAAAAAACAAGCAAATGGAAATACTGGATGAGATTTCATTCAAAGAGGTGAGGGACTTTGCTGTAAAAAAAATACCCACGCTGGTTGCAATGGATGAGGCACAAGCCCTGAGTCTTTTCAATCAATTTGAAAAAGAAATGAGAAGCTTCGATATTCGAAGTGAAGCCGGAGTGCTTAGGTTTCTGATCCTGTGCAATACCTACAGCATCGACAATGATTTTTTTAAAAAGCCGGAGATAAATTCGATTTTTCATTATCCGGATCGGGATGAAGAAACAAAAGTTGATTTTTTTCATAGCCAATTAATAGACTTATTTGATGGGGAAGACAGTAACTGATATCGCCGTAATCAACGTTGATTCCAATTTGAATCCCGGAGTTGCCTCCGGCGATTTGCAGGCGCCTTCCAAATCCCAAAAGAAAAACAGGAAGCGCAGGGCATTGGCAAAAATGAAAAAAGCAGTTCAGGAAACCGGGGCCAAAACAACACCAAAGAAACCGGCTACGAAATGCGATCCCAATGAGGGTGGAGGTAAGGGTGGTGCTTCACAACCACAAAAGAAAGAGCCCTGTGAATATGCTGAAATTAAAATATCAGCGTCTTCGGCAAAAAAAGGGGATATTACGTTACCTATAAAGGCAAAAAAGAAAACCATTGATATCATATCAGGCCATTCCATGGGGGTATCAACAGTAAGTGCGGAGTTAATGGGGTTGCAGGGGCCTTGTAAAAAAGGGAGTGAACATGAAAACCGAACCTTTGATTGTGTGGATGAAGGCGCCAAGAAATCTTCTTCAAAATTCCAACTGGACATGCCCTATCTGGATGATTACAAGATTTTTCTTTGGAACTCCAAACCAAGCTGGTATAATTTTCAATCCAATACATGTAATGGGGGTAACCGTATTCAGGTAAG
This sequence comes from Bacteroidia bacterium, assembly GCA_044228315.1. GTDB lineage: Bacteria > Bacteroidota > Bacteroidia > UKL13-3 > UKL13-3 > CAINMV01. The sequence goes on from JBGAVF010000145.1 coordinate 5,418, forward strand.
GGTCTTTCCGGATAGTGAACTGGAAGGAGAGATACGGCTTGCGAAAATCACATTGGGTCTTAATCGGGAAAAGAACAAACCGGAGGAGAAGGAAACCAAACAGGGTGTATTGGCTGTTAAAGGAAGTTTTAAACGCAACGGGGGTATTAAATCGGAACTGGAAGGTGAGTTTACACAAATTGTGGATGATATAGAATCGCTTTATAAGGTTATTCATAAAGTTGATGGGGTGGTAAACAGGTTAAAGCCGGCTAAGTCATCCCGGTTGTTCAGTTATGAAGCTGATTTTATTGGATTCGGGTATAAGTTTAATGCCAAGTATAAGGAATTTGAAGCCTTTCAATGTGATCTGAACCATGAGCATGAGATCGGATTTGATCCGATGGTGCGTGTAAAACTAAAATCGGATATTATTGATCTGGCGTTGAGAGCCTATGCCGTAGGAAGTCCGCTGGCATCATTGAAGTCGTATCTGGAAGAGAATGAATGGGCTGAATTATCATTGGAAGCTTCCGTGGAAGGAGTTATTGCAGGAACCGCCAATGTGAAAAAAGAAGCGGGGAAGAAAAAGACAGAAGTGTCAACAAGCATAAAGGGGTCACTTGAAATTGGCATTGTCGGTTTGGCGAAGTCAGCTGTATTTGGTTGTGAAACCGGAGCAAGTATGGGGGGATCCTCCAAAATCGAATTTCCCGTTGAACTGAATGAAGAGGGAATTACCATCGGATATAAGTTTAACGGTGTAAAAATCATGGCTACTGTATATCTGGAAGTGGGTATTAAATCATTCAAAGTAAAAGGGACCAAAGGATATGAAGGTACATTTCTGGAAATGGAGGACCCGAGTACCATAACAATAATAAAATTCAAATCCTGATCATCCCTATGACTGAATATATTTTACGTGTTAGCACTGCGGCCACGGCTTTTGAACTGCGGGTAAATGATTTTCCGTTATTTCTCTATACGGATGAAAATAATATAGGTTTTGAAATTCCGGTATCATTATACCTGAAGGAAGGTGAAAATGAAATCGGTATCACCCTAAGGAAAAACCCCTTGGACACGAAAGTGCGTTTTAAGGCAGAACTTTTTTCACGAAACGGTGATGCCAGAGCATCGCTCGCCACATTTGAATCCCCGGAATTCAGTGAAGAAAACATGTCGCCTGTTTTCGAAACGAAGCTGGTATTTACAACGGTATCGAAGATAAAAGATCCGGTGTATTTCAAAGGGGTTGACCTTACCAAGGTGCCGAATATCAGCATCATCCTTATGAATGTATTCAAAGAGATCCATTCCTTATTCGCATCAAAGAACAGTAAGGAGATACTTGAATTGAGTGAAGAAAAGATCAGGGAAATGAGTGAACGTAGCGAAGAGCCCATGGGAACATTAACCGAACGAATCCGTTCCTCCATGCTCAAGGAAATGAACAACAGTATGTGGAATCTGAAACCGTTGACCATAAAGGAGGTGAAACCTGAATATTATTGCAACGGTCGGCTGGCAACACTTATTGAAATAAGCAGTGGAGATCCGGTCATAAAATACACCACTTCTGATGAGAGTATGGAGGTTGCCTATCCGTTTTATTTGTATTCACCGGATGGTAAAAACCTCATCGTGATCCGGTAACAGGTCACCTACATCAGCTTCTGGGTGGCTTTCAGCCAGCGGTCGGGGATATCGCCTTTGCCGGCGGTGATGTAATCGGAATAGGCACAGGGGAGCATGAACACACCGGTGTGGTAGTTGGACGCTACTTCCATAAACCAGCGCTCGGTAAGACAACTTTTGTAAAACACCAGTACATCCGTATCACTGCCTTTCAGCGGCACCTGATAACGGATGAAGTCATTCTCATTCGTCAACGGATTTTCATTCACCCGGTGGTAATAGCCATCAATAAAATGCCACAGCATTTGTGCGGCGAGTTTGGCCCCTTGCTGTCCGTTATCCAGATCACTCCAGTAATCGTAAATGCCCGCACTCCGCACCTGATTGCCAAGTCCGGCAAACCGCATCAGCGCGCAGGCATCTTCGCTCAGCAACCCGTTGGCACTGCCGGAAAGTTGCGCCGGGAAATCGGTGAGTTTAACCGAGGAAGCATGAAAACTCACCAGATCGGCATTGCGTAAAAAAGGCTCTGCATCGGCTACGTTGTTGCGTATAATACCCAGCCGTGCCACATCAAAAAGCATGGCATCCATCAGTTGCACATACCCCG
>JBGAVF010000146.1:0-7639 GCA_044228315.1 Bacteroidia bacterium
CCGGAAGGGGCCTTTGTTGCCGACGGACAGATCTTCATCAATTTTAAAAATCAACTCTTTACCATGTACATAAACGAACTTGCTTTAGTAGGACAACACAATACCTACAACTCCATGGCAGCTGCCATCGTGGGTCAGATTTACAATCTGAGGAATGAAACCATAAAAGAAAGTCTGCAGGACTTTGAGAATGTGGAACACCGGCTCGAATTCGTAGCCAAAGTTGGGGGTATTGAATTCATCAATGACTCCAAGGCTACCAACGTAAACTCGGCCTGGTATGCGCTCGAATGTACCGAAGGGCCCATCATCTGGATTGCCGGTGGACAGGACAAAGGGAATGATTACACCTTGCTGAAACCACTGATAAAAGAGAAGGTGAAATTTATTGTGTGTCTGGGGAAAGACAACCGAAAAATTCATGAAGCCTTTATGAATGATGTTGACATGATCATAAACACCGCCTCGGCTAAAGAAGCGGTTCAGGTGGCATACCGCTTTGCATCCAAAGGGGACCGCGTTCTTCTGTCTCCAGCCTGTGCCAGTTTCGACCTGTTTGAAAATTATGAAGACCGTGGACGTCAGTTCAAGAAGGCCGTTCGTGATCTATAATCCTGTTGTATGACGATTCAGCAAGCTGTTAAACGCGTAACGCAACTAACCAAAGGTGACTTTGCCATCTGGCTGGTAGTGGTTGTGCTATCGCTTTTCAGTATCGCTGTTATATACAGTGCCACCGGAACACTGGCTTATAAAAACAAAGGAGGCCACAATGAAATTTATCTGATAAAACAGGTGGGATTCGTATTGGTGGGCTACGGAATCATTTACTTCTGTCATCTGGTCGACTTCCGCTATTATTCCCGGATATCCCAGATATTATGGATCATTTCAATACCCTTGCTTATTTACACGCTGTTCTTTGGAAGCGACGTGAACGATGCCAAACGCTGGATCACCCTCCCCATCATCAACACATCCTTTCAAACATCCGATCTAGCCAAGATTTCGCTTATCATGTTTCTGGCACGGCAACTCTCGAAAAAGCAGGATGAGATAAAGGATTTTAAAAAAGCTTTTGTTCCTGTACTGATCTCTGTTGTCATCATCTGCATCCTCATCGTCCCGGCCAATTTATCAACTGCTGCCGTTTTGTTTATGACTTCCCTCATCATTATGTTCATTGGGAGGATCAACTTTAAATACATCGCCATCCTGGTACTCTCCGGAATTGTCATTCTTACCGCATCGATCTTTATCGTTAAATCGTTGCCGGATTCGGTGTTGCTAAAACTGGGACGGGTGGCTACATGGAAATCGCGTATTGAAAACTACGGCGGAGACGACAAGACGGCTTCTTATCAGAACATACAGGCTAAAATTGCGATTGCCACAGGGGGCGTATTCGGGAAAGGACCGGGAAAGAGCACGCAACGCAATTTCTTACCCAATCCGTATGCCGATTTCGTGTACGCAACCATCATTGAAGAATACGGACTGGCCGGTGCATTATTTATTATTTTCATCTACCTGTTTCTTCTGTACCGCACCATTCGTATTGCTATGCGAAGTCCGCGCGCCTTCGGTGCATTACTCGCCATTGGTTTAAGTTTCAGCCTGGTGATCCAGGCATTAATAAATATGGCTGTAGCTGTAAATATTTTTCCGGTAACCGGACTTCCTTTACCCATCATTAGCCTCGGAGGTACAAACCTTTGGTTCACCTGTTTTGCCTTCGGGTGTATACTAAGTGTTAGCCGATATATCGAAGAATCAGAGACAGAACCACAGGAAACCACAGTGAACACCAAAGAAGCCATAACCACCTAATACAAATTACTATGCGTTATATTCTATCAGGAGGAGGAACCGGGGGTCACATTTACCCGGCTATAGCTATTGCCAATGAGTTGAAGCGCCGGGATATACATTGTGAAATATTATTTGTGGGTGCTCAGGATAAAATGGAGATGGAAAAAGTTCCGGCTGCCGGATATCCCATTGAGGGACTCTGGATCAGCGGATTGCAAAGACGGCTGACATGGACCAATCTAATGTTTCCATTCAAGGTTATTGCAAGTAAATTCAAAGCAAAAAAAATAATCCGTCAATTCAAACCCGACGTGGTCATTGGTACCGGCGGGTATGCGAGCGGGTCGGTGGTAAATGAAGCTGCCGGGATGGGCATTCCAACACTGATACAGGAACAGAATTCTTACGCAGGAATCACCAATAAACTCCTTGGAAAGAAAGTGAATACAATATGCGTTGCCTTTGAGGGTATGGAGAAGTTTTTCCCCGGAGAAAAAATAATTCTTACAGGCAACCCGGTGCGAAAAGACATTATCAATTTATACAGTAAAAAACAGAGTGCATACAAAGCATTCGGGCTTGACAATGAACGTAAGACCTTACTGGTGCTGGGCGGAAGCCTTGGCTCTGCAACGCTTAACAAATGCCTTGCGGAAGGTATTGAACAACTGAAAAAAGAAGGGATTAATGTGCTGTGGCAAACCGGGAAGATCTATTTTGATCGATACAAAGACCTGCAATCGGAACACATTAAAGTGGTCGACTTTATTAAAACCATGGACCTGGCCTATGCCATGGCCGACGTGGTGATTTCCCGCGCCGGAGCCTTATCGATTGCGGAACTTGCCTGTGCCAACAAGGCCTGTATACTGGTTCCTTCGCCCAATGTGGCTGAAGACCATCAAACCAAAAATGCCATGGCCCTAGCAACCAAAGGAGCTGCCAAGTTGATCACAGATGCCGAGGCTCCGCAAACACTGATCAGCTCAGCTATCTCATTACTAAAAAACGAATCTGAAGTACAGGCATTAAAGAAGAACATAATGGGCATGGCGATGCCGGAGGCCACTGAAAAAATTACCGATGCAATACTAAAACTTGTTTCAGCCCGCTAACGATGGATATCACACGTTATACTAAAATTTATTTCCTTGGTGCCGGCGGCATTGGGATGTCGGCCCTGGCCCGATATTTCAATCATCAGAAGTATGCTGTATACGGATATGACAAAACGGCCACACCACTTACCAGGGCACTGGAGAATGAAGGCATTCAGATGCATTATGAAGATTGGGGTGAACGAGTTTCAGAAGCACATCAACTGACACCTGACAACACGTTAGTGATCCGTACACCGGCTGTTCCTTCCGACTTTAACGAATTACAATTTCTTCAGGCATCGGATTTTACCATTGTGAAACGCGCAGAAGTATTGGGACTTATAAGCCGGCAGTATAAGACCATTGCTGTGGCCGGGACCCATGGGAAGACCACTACGTCAACCCTTATTGCACATATGCTGCATCATTCAGGCAAAGAGGTACTGGCTTTTCTGGGAGGCATATCAACCAACTACAACTCGAACCTGATGCTGCCTTCCCCCGGAGCCGACCCGGCCTCCGTTTTTTGTGTGGTGGAAGCAGATGAATACGATCGTTCTTTTCTCCATCTACATCCATGGGTAAGCATTATAACCAGCACCGATGCCGACCATCTGGATATTTACGGTGATAAAGAGGCATTGGAAAAATCGTTCAATGATTTTGCCGCAAACCTGCAGGAAGGCGGATTACTGATTTACAAGAAAGGACTTCCTATAACCGGACCCGGCAACTCACTAACTTATTCAACACAGGGAAATGCCGGTTGCCATGCCGCCAATATTACCATTCAGAATGCCGCATACCATTTTGACTTTATCTCAGCGTCTCAGCAATTTATCGGCCTGCAGAATGGAATTCCCGGATGGCACAATACGGAAAATGCCATTGCTGCCATTGCTGCCACTTTGCCATGCGGACTTACCGAGTTTCAGATACGGGAAGGGTTGCAAACCTTCAAAGGGGTAAAACGACGCTTTGAATATATTCTGAATGAACCCGGCATGATCTTCATCGACGATTATGCACACCATCCCCAGGAACTGAGGGCAATTATCTCGTCGGTAAAGGAATTATATCCGGAAAGGAAACTAACCGGGATCTTTCAGCCGCATTTGTTCAGCCGTACCCGCGATTTCGCCGAAGGGTTTTCAAAAAGTCTGAATTTACTGGATGAGGTAATTTTACTGGATATTTACCCTGCCCGAGAAAAACCTATTCCGGGCGTTGATTCCGCACTTATCGGACAGAACATTACAAAACCCCTCACCTATTGCGATAAAGAATCACTTTCCGAGCAGATCCGAACACTCGATCCTGCATTGCTTTTAACGTTAGGGGCCGGAGATATTGATGCACTGGTACAGCCTTTGAAAGATGTATTGTTCGGCAATTATAAGGTGCGTGTGAGGGCCAAACTTGAACAATGGGAAAGAGACTTCCCTCACCTGCAATTTCTTAAAGACGAACCTATGGCCCGGCATACCTGGCTGAAAATAGGCGGACCGGCGGATATTTTTTTCAGGCCCCGCAATCATGCTGAAATTCTGGATGTGGTGGAATATGCCATACAGCATGAAATCCCTTTTTCATTGCTGGGTAACGGAAGCAACCTGCTGGTCAGCGATAAGGGCATACGGGGAATCGTAATTGCCATGGGGGAAGCAGAAAGTTACATGCATCAGCAAGGAGATCTATTCCGCGTAAGCGCATCTTATTCACTTCCGAAATTTGTACTCGAAACACTTAAACTGGGATATGAGGGACTCGAATCCACCGCAGGTATACCTTGCACAGTAGGCGGGGCCACACGTATGAATGCCGGTGCATACGGCACCGAAGTGTTCGACTGCATTCACAGTGTTACATTTATTCGAAACGGGAAACTCTGTACCAAAGAGAAAAAAGACATTCAGTACCGCTACCGTCACACCGAATTTGAGAAGGATGTGATTCTTGAAACCACGTTTGAATTACGCAAGGCAAAGGATATTGAAGCCACAGCCCTGAAGCGGAAAGAGCTGCTTGAAAAAAGAAAAGTTGCGCAGCCTCTGGACAAGCCCAATACCGGCAGTGTATTTAAAAACCCGCTTCCGCTGTATGCCGGCAAACTTATTGAAGAGGCGGGGCTGAAAGGATTTGAACACGGGCATGTTCAGGTGTCGCCCAAACATGCCAATTTCATTGTGAATAACGGAGGTGCCACGGCCACCGAATTTATGGAACTGGTTGAAATAATCAAGGACCGTGTTCGTGAAATGGCGGGGGTTGAATTGCAAACCGAAGTATTGTTTACCGGAGAAAAATAACTATGAATACGAAAATCAAAAGAGGGCTCTTCGTGTCGGTGTGGATCATACTCCTCGCGGGAATAGGCTTGCTTTTATTTTTCATTCAGCGCCATAAAAAGAGCCAGACCTGCAATACCATTTCCGTTATCATTGAGAACACCGAAGGCAATCATTTTGTGGATTCAGCGCTTGTGATGGATATCATTGGCGGAGCCCGAATCATTGGAGAAACAATTGACTCCATTGATGCCGGTGCCATAGAATCACTTCTTGAAAACAATCCGTTTGTGAAGAATACGGAAGTGTATAAAGCGGTTGACGGCTCCCTGAATGTACGGATATGGCAAAAACGTGCGCTGCTGCGCGTGTTCAATTCCGATGGCGAAAGTTTTTACATTGATGAAGATGATCACACAATGCCACTGAGTGAGAACTTTACGGCCCGTGTGATGGTATGTAACGGAAACATCGCGGATAAGTATATTAAATGCGACACAATAGGCAGTTCAACCCTTAAAACATGCTGCAGTATTGCACATTTTGTGAATAAGAGTGTGTTCTGGACTAGTATGATAGAACAGATTTTTGTATCAGCCGATAATACGATTCGTATAATTCCCAAAATGGGTAATGAACAGATAATACTGGGCGATGGAGCTGACCTGGATGAAAAATTCAATAAGCTTTTCACCTTTTACAAACAGGCCTTACCAAAGGTTGGTTGGGAGAAGTATAAAATCATTGACGCGAGTTATAAAAATCAGATCGTTGCTAAAAAATAAATTAAACAAATAACCATAACCCATGGATTCATCAAAAATAGTTGTTGGCTTAGACATCGGTACAACGAAAATTTGTGTACTGGTTGCCCGTAAAAATGAAAGTGGTAAAGTTGAAATACTTGGTTCCGGACGTGCCGATTCAAACGGTGTGCAACGGGGAGTGGTTACCAATATTGCCCAAACAACCGAATCAATCATTGAGGCTGTTAAGAAAGCGGAAGAGGATGTGCGGAAAAACCTCAAAACTGATGCCCAGTCGGCTCAGATAAAAATTGCTGAAGTATTTGTAGGTATTGCCGGTCAGCATATTAAAAGTTCACAGAGCCATTGCATTCGTTTGCGCAGTAACACCGATGATGAGATCGATGTGACCGACATACGTGCCCTGGTGATGGACATGAAACGGGTTCCACTTGAACCCGGACATGAAATCATTGATGTGATCCCGCAAAGTTATTACGTAGATAATGAGCTTGCCATTGGCACACCGGTGGGCATGTCGGGAACCCGGCTTGAAGGTAACTTCCATATCATCACCGGACAGGTAACCGCCGCCAGCAATATTCGTCGTTGCGTTACCAAAGCCGGATTGCATACCCGCAGCTTGTTTCTGGAGCCCATTGCTTCATCAGCAGCCTGCCTCAGCCACGACGAACTCGACGGGGGTGTATGCCTTGTAGACATTGGCGGGGGAACCACCGACATTGCCATTTTTCATGAGAACATCATCCGGCATACCGCCATTATACCTATTGCCGGTAAGGTTCTGACCAACGATATTAAGAACGGTTGCATGATCCTTGAGCGTCAGGCTGAAATGCTCAAAACCAAATTCGGCAGTTGCCTCTCATCCCAGGAACGCGACAATGATTTCATCAGTATTGAAGGATTGAAAGGACGTGAGAACCGTGAGATCTCGATAAAAAATCTGGCGATGATCATTGAAGCCCGTATGAGTGAGATCATTGGTCATGTATACCACGAGATAAAAGCGGTGGGTCTTGAGAAATCACTCATCGGCGGTATCGTATTAACAGGCGGGGGCGCCAATATCAAGCATCTTGCCCAGTTTGTCCGTTTCCATACCGGCATGCATGCACGCATTGGCCTGCCCAATGAGCATCTGGCAAAAAGCTATGTTGATGTGGCCAACCCAACCTTTTCAACAGGTGTTGGATTGGTATTGAAAGGATTCGAGGAATACGAATCGGAAGAGATGCTGAGCCCGAATGCCAATACCGTGGAAAAACAAAACACGGTTCCTGTAGAAGATGTTGCTGAAACGGAAACCGTAAAAGAGAAGAAGAAAACTCCACTCTTCAGTGGATTCGGAACCATCCTGTCGAAATTTTTAAAGGATGGAGATGATTTTGAAGATTATACCAAGTAACCCGGAAAAAAAAATAACATAAAAGATCACATGATAAAATTTGAAATGCCCAACGAACAACGCAGCAACATCATAAAAGTTATTGGTGTTGGCGGTGGTGGTGGAAACGCAGTGAACCATATGTATCGTATGGGGATCAAGGATGTTGATTTCATTATCTGCAACACCGATGCCCAGGCGCTCGACTCAAGTCCGGTGCCTACCAAGGTATACCTGGGAAAAAGTCTCACGGAAGGTCTGGGTGCCGGGTCCAACCCTGAAATC
>JBGAVF010000147.1:0-7586 GCA_044228315.1 Bacteroidia bacterium
GATTCACCCGTTTTGGCATCCGTAACAAAGCCGCTTACCGTGTAATCGGCTTTGGCCAGCAGGGTGATAAACAGGAAGATGGGAAGAAGTAATAATCTGTTTCTGGTTTTCATTGTGTTGGTCGGTTAATAACGCCGGTATTCAATGCCATGACGGCGTATGTATCAGAACGTAAATTAAGAGGAAAAGGTTGGATTTTGCATAAAAAAACCGGTAGATTTTTTCTACCGGTTTGTTTTTTAATGCTTTCTTTATCAGAATCTGTAACGAAGATCTTTCACCTTGAATTTGTTTTTCAGGGCCTCGGTCACAAATGATTCTACCTGTCCTTTAGCCTGCATCATGCGATTGTCTTGCTGCGATTTGATCATCTGAGCTTCCGGTGCCGGTGCATCCACTACGTCATTTACATATACCACGTAGACCCCGTTGGTTCCTTGTATCGGCTCGCTGAACTTCTGTTTCGGGGTTGCAAAAACCGCTGCAAGAATGGCCGGTTCATTACCAATATACTCGATATACGGACTGGCGAACGTCTGGTTCTGAATATTCTGTGCCACCGAACCAAATGAAATAGCCAGTTGTTCAGGAGTTGTGGCATTTTTCATGTTCTCCTTGAATTTGGCGATCAGTATCTGGGCTTTTTTATCGCGAAGCGCTGTTGCTTCCAGGTCGGTGATTTCTTCAGGCTTCATAGTGCCTTCAGCAAAAATATCCTTCATCACTCCAATCACATATTTCTCATCCATGGTGTATAACTGAGAAACTTCATCTTTTTTAGCACGGAACGCCCAGCTAACCAGTGCTTTTGAGTTGGTAAGTCCCTGAATGCTGCGGTTGGTTTCATTCAAATCGGCTGTGCGAATAGCAATATTACGTTTCTTGCAGGCATCGGCAAACGAGATATAGTCGTGGCTTTCGCTGGCAAGAGCCGCTACGTTGTTATAGGCAGCATCAATGGTGGTTTGCGATGCCTGTATTTTTTTGTTGAGTTGAGCCACCACGATCTTTTTACGGGATGGAGGAGCAGTAACTTTAACAATATGAATTCCGAACTGTGATTTTACAATGCTCATCTGTCCGTAAGGTGTTCTTTTCACGCCGTCTTCAAAATCCTTCACCATGGCTCCCGGGCCAAACCATCCCAGGTCACCACCTTTGGCAGCAGTACCATCGGTTCCGTACAAGCGGGCCATTTCCTCAAACGTTTTTTTACCGCTCTTGATCTGATTCATATAGTCGGCAGCTTTGGCATACGCATCAGCCGTGTCTTTTGCAGTACTTCCGGCGGGCTTAACCAAAATATGGCTGGCGCGGTAATATGTAGTAGAGTCTTCCTTAATGCCAACCAGCTTGGCTACTTTAATAATGCCATTATCGCTGTATGGGCCTATTACTTTACCAATCGGAGCACTGAACAATGAATCTTCGATTTTCGGGTCAAGTGAACCATGTCCTTTGGCTGTAGCATCCCATGAGCCCAGGTTTTGAATAACATACAATGAATCATTTTTGGATTCCATAAAACCGGCTGCCATTTTTGATCCCCAGGCAATCACATCGGCTGTATCGGTGGATGAAGGAACAAAATCAAAGTAGATATATGCGAGTTTACGCTCTTCAGCATCTCTCTTATATTTATCCTTATGGTTGCTATAATAGGCTTTTACCTCATCGGCACTCACCTTTACAGTGCTATCGTTAAAGTTGGCATATTGCTGAGAAACGAACTGGAAGTTCACCTTACGGGCACCTTCATTCAGCAGGTTACGGGCTTCCAGAGAAGTAACATACATGCCGGCTTTGGCCATGGCATTATATTTTTCAGCAATTCTGATTTTGGTAAATTCTTTTTCAAATGGCAGCCATTGGGCTTTTGCTTTCTCAGCGTTCTCATCATCATTATCCAGTTGCTTCAGGAAGTTTTTTGCTGTGTTAACATCAAAAATACGTGTTTTGGGATCGGCAAAAGCATTGCGGATCACCTCATTGGCATATTCTTCGTTTGTACACATCTCATAGATCTCCTGACCGGTAACATCGATTCCGGCTTTTTTATACTGCGGCATCAGCACTTTGTCATTCACAATATCCTGCCAAACCTGGCTTCTTAAACCTTCTTTAAGGTTTTCATCAACCGTGGCTTGCGGATTCCGCTCCACGTAAAGATCTTCTGCCTGCTTGGCCTTGATCTCAAAATCCTTGTATTCAATTTTCTCTCCGTCAACAGAACCAACGTAATTATCGTCGCCTCCCGGACGAAAAATTGAGTTACGGCCTGACAAGGCATCCTGAACCAAAAACATAAAAAGCGCCAACCCGATTACGATGATGGAGATTTTCCCTCCCTTGTTGCGCAACGTTTGTATTACTCCCATAGATATAAATATTATTGCTTTTTGTAAGCGTGCAAAAATATAAAAAAGGTGCTAAAAATCAAGCATAGCGCCAAAATACCTTATGAATTGCTGAAACCCTTTACTGACAGGGCTTTTACCATTGCAAGCCACCCGGATCAGATCCTGTTTCCAACGGCGGCCCATACTGCCCGAGGGATAAGACCCTTTACCGGTGCCCTGAAAATAAAAACTCCGGCATCTGTATTCTGCAGATGCCGGAGTAAATAGATTACTTCCTTATGTCTTATCGGATAACAATTGTCCGGTTTTGAATACTTCCGTTGCCTGACAACGAAAGTATGTACATTCCTTCAGGAAGGTCGGCTACCGGTATTTCTATCCGGGCCTGACCTGACGGAACACATTGTGTCACCGATTTCACGGTTTGACCTACCATATTGGTCAGCTTCAGTAAATAGTCGCCCTGCGAACCGGCTGTAAACTCTGTGAAAAGTATGCCGGATGCCGGGTTCGGATAGCTGTTGAAGCGCTGTTCCGTCATTTCGGTTTGTGTAAAACTGCCATTCAGGATCGGGGTAAGTAAATAGGTTTTTTTAGTACCGGTGAAATAACTGGAATTGGAGCTGTTGATTCCCTGAACCAGAATTTTTCCATTGGAAGGGATATATGTCATTGACGGATAGAAGTATTCAGAAGCCGGCATGGTGAATGTGGTTGTTGGAGCATACACTTTACCGGTACTCACATTTACCGTAGTTACACTTAACCGTTGCGGGCTGGTATACCCTGAATCTGCACCTACCAGATACACCAGGTTATCGGTTTTGTTGATTACGATATCCACAATGCCTCCATCATTAAAGGCATTTTTTAATACACTCTGTGTGCTGATCAACGAGAACAACTTGGTGGCTGGGTCGTATTGAATCAATCCGTACCGGGCGGTTGGCACATTGCTGCTCGCAAATAGTACATACTTCCCGTTACTAAGTTTACAATCTTCAATGGTGCGGGTATATATTGGAGCAGGTACCCAGCCTGAATCACCGGGAATCAGTTGGGTTGAGGCTGTTGTCCACTTCCCGGTGGTAATATTGTAATTTTCCACACTGGTATATGTATTTCCTCCATAAGTAGGCCAACCTCCGGTAATCACTGCTCCTCCGTCGGTGGCAGGAAACAGTAAGGCATACGAGCGGGGCTGAACCAGGTTGCCGGTGGCTGTGAATGTGTTGGCTGTCACATCATATAATTCAGTGGTGGATGCAGCTGTATTGTTATACCAGCCACAGGCTACCAGTACTTTTCCGCCGGTTAGCTGAGCTGCTGTAGCCTGCATACGAGGGGTGGTCATAGTGGCTTTTGATGTGAAGGTATTACCGGTAGGGTCGTAAATTTCGGTATAGTCATACGCCGGAACACCCAGGTCTTTTCCTCCACCCAGTAAAAAATAACGTCCATCGGAAAGTTTGGCAGCGGCAAAAGCATCATGAGGATAGGTCATGGCTGCTTCTGTAAAGGTATTCGTCACCGGATCATACATGTCGGCATAGGAACATGAAATGAAGTTAAGTTCCCGTCCCCCGAAACTGATCAGTTTGCCATTCGGCAACACTGAAGTCATCGGGTAAAGTTTAGCCCGCTTCATGTCGGGGCCTGCGGTAAACGTGGCTCCGGCATTTTGTGCTGAAGAAGTTATCACCTGCAATACGATCATTGCAATAATTATCCATGAAAGGAAAACGGATTTTGTATATGTTGTTTTCATGATACCAAGTTCACTGAATATGCACTCAGAAAATATGCCGGCAGTCAGTATACATTTTGACATAAAACATCTCATTTTTCATCATAAACCCGTACCTTGTAACCGTATCAAGAAGCATAAATTCCCGAATATAAATTTCAGGAAACAGGTATCATTTCTGGGTATAAACCGGCAACACCACGTACGGATTTTTATATCTTTGCTTTTCATCTTAATTTCATTTATGAACCGGTATGCCATTGTGGATATTGAAACCACGGGAGGATTTGCTTCCCGTAACCGGATCATAGAGATTGCCGTTGTGGTCACCGACGGGGTTGAAGTACTCGACCGGTTTGAATCACTTATTGATCCGGGAATGCCCATCCCGGCGTATATTACCGGCCTTACCGGCATTGATGATGCCGCTGTGGAAAAAGCACCTTCTTTTGACAACCTGGCTCCTGTAATTTATGAAAAGCTTGATGGGTGCACGTTCGTGGCACACAATGTAAACTTCGACTACTCCTTTGTAAAAAATGAGTTTCAACTCAGCGGGTATGATTTTAATCCCCGTAAATTGTGCACCGTACGTTTAAGCCGGAAGGTATTTCCAGGGTATAAAAGCTATTCATTGGGAAACCTGTGCGGATTCCTGAATATCCCCATTGAAAACAGGCACCGGGCCATGGGAGATGCTTTTGCCACGTATGAACTTTTAAAACGAATACTGGCGAACGACGGGGTAAAGGAAATTGAAAAATCGGTAAAACGAAATAGCTTTGAACAAACCTTACCCCCCAATCTTCCGAGAGAACAATTTGAGAACCTGCCTTCTAAAGCCGGCGTATATTATTTCCACGACGAGAACGGTAAAATAATTTATGTGGGCAAAGCCATAAACATCAGGAAACGCATCAGCAGCCATTTTACAGGAAATATTAAAAGTCCGCAACGCCAAAACTTTTTACGGGATATTCACAGCATCAGTACCGAAGTGACCGGCAACGAACTGGTAGCCCTGCTGCTCGAGACCAACGAGATCCATCATTACTGGCCCAAATACAACCGGGCCCAGAAACATCAGGAACAGCATTACGGTATATTCAGCTACACCGGACAGGATGGATTTATTCGGCTGGCCATCGACAAACTGAATAAACATACCAAACCAGAACTGCATTTTGATTCACTTGCCAAAGCAAATGAGCACATGTTGCATGTGATCCGAGAATATGAACTTTGCCTGGCGAAATGCACCATCGGCACCGGAGGTAAAATAACCGAAGCCTGCCGTGAAACCTGCCAGTGCCATAAAGGAGCACGATCCTACAATAAAAAAGTTTCAAAAGCCCTGCTTGCTCCGGTTAGCGAAATGCCGGATTATGCCGTGGTAGCACCGGGTAGAAGTGAAGAGGAAATTTCATTCATCCTGGTTAAAGACGGACGATATTCCGGATACGGATTTACCGAAAACGTTCCGGTTACCTGGGATCGGCTGGAAGAATTAATACAGCCCCGAAAACACTACCGATTCGCTACATCTATCATAGAAAGCTTCGTAAATCAGGGCAACTCGGAATATACCCTGTTGCCCAGACAACAGGTTAAGACGAAATAACTATTCTTCTCTCCGCACCAGTTTCTGAATATATTGCTGTTCGGTTCCCTGCATGATCTTCAGCACATAAATGCCGGGAGTGAGTTGCGAAATATTCAGTTGTTCGGATGAAGCACTGTTCTCCCATGTTCTTGACAATACCTCCCGACCGTTCAGATCAAAAATAGTGATCTGCAGCGGGGTTGCATACGAATGCTGACTTTGCAAATGCAGCACATGACCGGCAGGATTCGGATAAACCGAAAACACCGGAGCGGTAGCCGATTCAATGCCTACCGGATTTACAGCGCTGATAGTATCAAACATGCCGATGCTTGTATTCATATAAATACCGCTGAAGGTGGTTTCCGGGCGAATGGCTTTTACCATGTAATAGTTGATATCCTGATACGGCTTGGAATCGGTGAAAACCGTGTCGGTAGCCGGAACCGTGCCCCGGTATACAAAATAACTGTTCCTGGATTTCGAACGGTAAATGGCATATTCAGTAACATTGGCATCAGGCGATTTACTCCATTTTACAGTTACCGACTTTTTATCGGCAGGGGTACTAAGGGTGACTTTCGAAACCGGTGGTACCGGGTTCATACGAAGACTGGGATCGCCCATAAGCGCGGTATGCACAAACGTGGGATAAATATTGTACTCATAGGCGTCGTAATTATTTTGAGATATCCGGATGCATGAACCCAGGTTCTCTCCACAGGCCATCTGATGGTAGTAATGGTACGGACGGCCGCTCCATGAACAGCTTAATGCCCACCCTTTGGATGCGAGTCCGGCACGTAAAAAATTGTTCTGAGAATCCCAGTCGCCAAAATAACTTCCGAATAACATACTGAAGTTATATAAGGTACTGTCGGAAACATAATTACTCGTACTTCCTACGCCACTGGCACTGGTATAACTTCCTCCGCCTGTGCCATAAACAAACTGTGATGACTTAACATCCAAAGTGGAGAACCAGGTATTGGCCGCCAATGAGGTCACCGAATCACCGAACATCGGTGTAAGGGCTCTCCATCCTGATGAAGCAAACGCCTCCCCGCCCATAAAACCGAAGTTGTCGAGTACATACCCTTTTTTTGCTCCTACGTTGACCCCCATTTTAAAATTATGCGATTTGTTCAGATACCGTTTCACCAGCAGTGTATCGCTCAAACCGAACGCAGGCATATTGTAAAGGTCTACACGTCCCACTTCAAGGGTTACTGTATCACCGTAGATATAGGGGATATCAAATTTACCGTCCCCGGGCGTATTGCGGTTTTCAGTGCGCGATCCACTCACATTATTGAATGATGCATCGGTCCAGATACTTTCGTTCATGGTTCCGTAATACATATCAGCCGGCCAGGCACCCACATGATCGGGATGTCCGTCGGGCGGATAGTACTGTGCCAGACTAAAACCTCCGGAATACGGTACGGGAACATGTCCGAGTATGAAAACAGATCTTACCTGATCTTTATCGGCATTGAAATCATTTAGTATAAGTTGTTTCACAGCTGTTACTGCATCTGTCCGGTTCACATCATGCCGAATTACCTGCCACCCGTCTCCGAAAAGATCATCCTGCAAACGGCTGATTTCTGCTGAAAGCGGAATTGCATAATTTTTATCAACCAGCAAAATCATTTTACCACGGTTATACGGCAGGTCGCGCTGGGCTCCGGCCAGTACATAACTAACAGCACTAAGGGTTGGATGGCGCTTGATCACCATGTATTCGTAGCAATTTCCTTTTGAAGCCAATGCGTCAGTATACGTGGTGAGTGATTTTGCCACTTTGGCAATGGAATCCCATTTTACCACATCCTTGGATTTTTTATACACCGCATAGTAATTGCATGTAGTA
>JBGAVF010000148.1:0-7581 GCA_044228315.1 Bacteroidia bacterium
AAACCTGTTTGTATGCATCGAGATATATTTTACCGATACTGTATTCCTTATGCACACTTTCAATGGCATTTGATACCTCGGCCGATTCGTTGAGATGGGAGTTGTAGTCCTGATCATCGGCGATGAAGGTGAGTGCGTTTCTCCAGTCGCCGAGTGATGCGGCGCTTTCATAACGCAGTATCTTATCCACCATCATGCGGGCCTGATCGGCATTGGTTACCGGCAACCGCCCGATGCCGATATCGATATTTTCATGGGTCCCCTCCAGCCACACCCCTTCGTTGTCGTCGAGCAATCCATAATAATCATCACTTACATAGGAGTCGGTATCGTAATAATTGTCCGATTCAAAAGTGGGCACATAGTTGGTGTTGTCGTACCAGCGGTTATCGGCTTCAATAAAAACTTTTGAATCCTTGTACTGATAGGAGGCGTCTCCGAAGAGCAACAGATACTTCGGTTCGTCGGCAGGCGTTGCGGCCTTATTATACAGCATTCGTATAAACTCCCGAATGGCGGTGATATCCTGTGCACCCGACGAAAACTCGTTATATATTTCACGGGGTGTTACCACCAGCACCCGCAACCCATCGTGTTGTCGGCGGTAATCGGCCAGCCGGTTTGCCTGAGCCTGAAAATCGGGATGGGTGACAATGATGAGATCGGCAAAGGCCGAAGCGTGCAGGTTCTGATTGGCTACTTCCGCATCGGCAACGGGGGCATAAAAATTTACTGCATCATCAATAAAGCAGGCATATTCCTTTAACGAATCGGCATTGGCTTTAAAAGTGGTGTTGGGGGAAGTGAACACAGCATCCATACCGGTGGCATTGGCTGCATCGGTCACATCCCACACTTTTACGGCTTGTCCGGTTTTCAACTCAAACTGGGCAATGGCTCCGGATCCCACACTTTTCTGGTCGCGGAAGAACATCTGCCCGCCACGCAGTTCCAGACTCCTTCTTCCGATCACTTCAAAAAAGTCGAGCCAACCCCGGGCATCATTGTTGCCATTCTTATTAAAGGTAAAGTTGATGGAGAAATTCTCGGATGTTGCATTTATCTGCTTCTCGGTAAAGGCGATGGCCGAATAATACGGCTGATCGTACGCTTCTTCTATTACATTGCAAACATGCGTTGCTATGGGGTTGCCGTTATTGGAGATAGAAAACGAGGTGGTAGCGGTTACTGAGTGAGCTACTTCCGATGAACGGAAATATACCGGCTCCACTGTAATGAGATTGGGAATGGAAAAAGTAAAGGTCTGGGATATGTTCTTTGAAAAGGATTCACCCAGCAATTCAGCTCCCGACTGGTAGTCGTTTACTTTATTCACTTCATGCACAAAGTATTCATCTCCGCTGTTCACAGTGGTTGTGGGCGAACCGGAAGGGGCTGCTTTCTGTGTTACCCGTTTTCCGTCGGTCGCATCAATTTTCAGAAAGTAATAGGTTGTGTCGGCATAATAATTCGATCGGTGACGGTAAAATCCTTTTCCGTCGGGCTGCCAGGTAGTTTGTCCTTTCCCGTAAAACACCACATAATCCTGGGAATTAAAAACCCCGTCGCTTTCTCCTTTAATATACACCGGATTTTCGGGCAGGTCGTCGTAACGGAAAGTACTGTTCGCTCTCGGTAACATGCCACCGCCTTTCCCGTATATATGGATCTTCCTCGGATCGAGGCCGTTCATGTCGTACCCGTGGTTTTTAAAGAAGTTATAATCCAGCTTGTACATGCCGGTATTCAGAATAGCCAGGCGTATGATCTTGCCTTCGGCGAGCACCGATTTGGCAACAAATGCGGTGGAACCAATCGTCTTGTTCAGGGCAGAAAGGATTTCAATTTCGCAGTCGGCGGCTGCGAGGGCTTCGATGCCCCCTGATACCGACTTACGCAATCCTTTAATATATACGGAAATCTCGGGTTGCTTATTTTGGGTATGGTAGGCATAGCGTACCTCAAACGAACCGGTGAGAGCAGCTATCACTTGCGGGGTCAGCTTCGTTTCACTAACGGGAATTACACTCACATTGGTAAGGTGTATGGAGGCCCGGCCCTCATGAGCTACGGCCTGGGTAACCACCACTTCCGGCATCAGGTCATTATTTAAAACCACATTGGATGCGATGAGTACCGGACTTGGTTTTAATGCCGCATTCCTTTGAAACACATCGGCTTGCCATCGGATTTCGGTATGTGCCTTGTATTTTTCCTGTGAAAAAAGCGATACGAACGCGATCAAAAACACAATAATTACCGGGGGGCGTCGTTGAATCATAACTGCAGTTTCTTCAGATTTTGGGGTGTTTGGGGTGAATATGTTTCAAAACTATGAAATCTTTTGCCGCCATAACGCAACCTTTTTGAAAATTGTTGTACTGACTATTGAGTTTTACCATGAAATGACCCTGATAAATTATTTTCAGGCAATTTTTGTTTTTAATCCATGAACTATTAAATTTGTCGCTATGTTGAAAAATTTACGTCGTTATGCATTGGCAATCATCGGCATTGCTTTCACCACTCTTTTGCAGGCCCAGGACCCTGAGTTTTCTCAGTTCTATGCCAACCCGATGTACACCAATCCGGCCTTTGCCGGTTCGGAGTGCGGACGGATTGCGCTTGCTTACCGCATGCAGTATTACGGCCTTCCCGGTGGTTATGTAACCTTCAACGGGTCGTATGATCAGCGTGTACGCCAGATCGGTGGCGGATTCGGACTTATGTTTACCCACGACCAGGCCGGTGAAGGGGTGCTTACCGCAAACCACGTAAATGCCGCTTATGCATATGAACTTGAAACACAGTCGGGTGTGAACTTCCGCCTGGGTATTCAGGCCGGATTTTTCCAGAAAACCCTGCAATGGGACAAGCTTCGCTGGGGCGATCAGATCCTTCCGCAGCTTGGCTTTGTGCTTACCACCCAGGAACAACGTATCGACAAAGGCATCAGTGCAGCCAATTTCGCAGCCGGCGCCCTTATGTACTCCAAGAAATTTTATGCCGGATTTGCTTGTCATAATATTACCCAGCCCAACCAGTCATTTTTCGGCAGCAATGTACCCGGTACAGAGCTTCCGCGTAGATATACCGTTCACGGGGGCCTCATTATTCCGCTCGAAAAGAACAGCCGGGAATCGGACGCCGCCTTTTCTCCCAACATCCTGATCATGGCTCAGGGCAAATTCAGTCAGGTGAACGTAGGCTTCTACCTCAACCGCGGCCCGCTGGTAGCCGGTCTCTGGTTCCGCCAAACGGTGCCTACCAGTGACGCCCTCATCGCCCTTATCGGATTCCGTCAGGGCAGCTTCAAATTCGGCTACAGCGCCGACTTTACGGTGTCGAACCTGCGCAGTGCCGGTAAAACCGCCCATGAATTAACAGCCACCTACCAGTTCTGTCAGGACCATATTAAACGCCGTACCTACCGGGTGTTGAAATGTCCGGGATTTTAATTTGTAACATATTTTTTATATACTTGCACAATAAAGCTTTAAATCAAGGCGTTAAAGCGTAATACAATTTACATTTTTTTTCATCAGATGAAAGGATTTAAAATAAGTTTTCTCGGCATGATGGCATTAGCCATTCTGTTCGCTTCCTGCAAAGGAAAACCCAAGTCGAGCACTACGGGCTGGAACCTGAACGACCCGAAATGGGGAGGCTTCCAGAAGTATAATTACCGCGGGCAGGAAACCGGTCCGGGACTGCTTCTCATCCCCGGTGGTACCTTTACCATGGGCAGCCAGGAGCAGGATGTAATGTACGATAACAACAACATGGAACGCCGTGTTACCGTGCCTACTTTCTACATCGATGAAACCGAAATTTCCAACATCAATTACCTCGAATACCTATACTGGTTAGGTCGTACCTATGTGGATTTCCCTCAACCTGCGTCATCCTGCCTATCAGGATTATCCTGTGGTGGGTGTGAGCTGGGTGCAGGCAAGCCGCTATTGCGACTGGCGTACAGACCGCGTTAATGAAATGATCCTGATCCGTGAAGGTATCATGAAACCGGATCCGGACCAGCAAAATGAGAACAACTTCAACACAGAAGCCTATCTGCAAGGACAATACGAAGGAGCCATCCGCGAAAAAGGACAACTGAAAGACCTTGATCCGCACGGTGGCGGTACCCGTAAAGTACGTCTGGAAGATGGTATTTTCCTGCCCGACTACCGCCTCCCCACCGAAGCTGAATGGGAATATGCCGCATCCGCCTTTATCGGCAATGCCAACAAGAGCGAAGAAAACATCAATACACGCCGTGTATATCCATGGAACGGTCTAACAGTTCGTGCCGAAGGTCCGGAAAAAAGAAGAGGTGAGATCATGGCCAACTTTAAGCGTGGACGTGGTGACAATGCCGGGGTTGCCAGCAAACTGAATGATAACGGTTTCATCACCACCCCGGTGATCTCTAATTTCCCGAACGACTTTGGCTTATATAATATGGCCGGTAACGTAAGTGAGTGGGTAATGGACGTATATCGTCCGTTGTCGGGTGAAGATGTACAGGATTTCCGTGCCTACCGTGGTAACAACTACCAGACCAAGCAACTGGATCCGGATGGGTATGTAATGGAGAAAGACTCGTTGGGTCGTATAAAATACCGCGATGTAACACCGGAAGAAAATGCCAACCGTCACAACTATAAGAAAGCCGACAACATCGGTTATCAGGATGAGGAAAGCTATCAGAACGATGAGCAGAAATACGATTACGGTACTACCACCCTCATTAATAACAAGGCCCGCGTATTCAAAGGCGGATCATGGGATGACCGCGCATACTGGCTGACACCGGGAACACGCCGCTTCCTCGATGAGAACCAGTCGCTATGTACCCTTGGATTCCGCTGCTGCATGGAGCGCATCGGAGGTGCCAACGGTAACAACCAGAAAAAGAAAAAGGGATACTAATCCAACAAAAAACCTATACAAGAGGCTGCCGGAAACGACAGCCTTTTGTTTTTTGTGCAGTTTCCGAACCATCCGATTATATTTGCCCTGATTTATGCCGAAGATATCCATCATCATCCCCTGTTATTTTAATGAAGAAAATCTTCCGGTTACCACGGCCGAGCTCATTCGCAACGAAGCACAGTTCGACCCGGATGTAACCCTGGAATATGTGCTGGTGGATGATGGCAGCAAAGACAAGACCTATGCCGCCATGCAGGTGTTTCAGAAGCAATATCCGGATAAAGTAACCCTGGTGAAACTGGCCGGAAATGTAGGCTCGTTCAATGCTATTTTGGCCGGCATGCACCATGCCACCGGTGATTGCAATGTGATCCTGACCGCCGACCTGCAGGATCCACCCGAACTCATACCAAAGATGTATGCCTACTGGAAACAGGGCATAAAAATGGTGATCGCCAACCGGGAAGACCGGGAAGAAAGCCTGCTGCAAAAAATCTTCTCTAATACCTATCATGCCCTCATTCGCCGTTATGCCTTAAAGAATGTGCCTCCCGGCGGGTTCGATTTGGTGTTGTTCGACAAGCAACTGCGTGATGAAGTGGTACGGATCAATGAAAAAAATACCAATCAGCTGTACCTGCTTTCTTGGCTCAACTACGACTATGTGAACATCCCATACGTTCGGCGTAAGCGGGAGATCGGCAAATCACGTTGGACCCTGCAAAAGAAGATTAAACTTTTCATCGACTCTTTTGTGTCGTTCTCCTTCGCACCTATTCGTATGATCTCGGTGATGGGGTTGCTGCTGGGTACGATCGCTTTCGGATACGGCATCTTTATCATCATATCAAAGTTTCTTGGCGACATCTCCATACAGGGATGGAGTGCCATGATGGTCACCTTCCTTTTTGTATCCGCCTTTCAGATGATGGCCCTCGGCATCATCGGTGAATATGTGTGGAGGGCCCTTGATGCAGCACGTAACCGTCCGAACTTCGTGATCGATGAAGTAAAGAAAGCCGGAACATCCCGGGATTAAAAGGCTTTGACCTCCACTTATCGTATCCTTTCCGTTCGTTTTTTATGATGCCTTGCATCTCATAAAGGCAAACCGCATCCATTTGATGATAAAAAATTAAATTTGCGCTCTTTTAAAATAAAATCAAACCCTTTCACGAATGAATAACGCGGATCTCAGCGAACAGGAAATTATACGAAGGAATAAACTTCAGGAAATCATCAATGCAGGATTCAACCCCTACCCTGCTCCGTTGTATCCGGTATCACATCATTCCGCAGCCATCAAAGCGGAATACACGCCTGAAAATGCGGAGACTTTTAAATCGGTATGCATTGCCGGCCGCATCATGAGCATACGTGATATGGGAAAGGCAGCCTTCGCCGTGATACAGGATGCCGGCGGAAAAATTCAGGTATATGTGAAGCGCGATGACCTTTGCCCGGGAGAAGATAAAGCCGTGTACGATGTATTGTTTAAAAAGCTGCTTGACATCGGCGATATCATCGGTATCAAAGGCTTTGTATTCATCACCAAAACCGGTGAAACCAGTGTGCATGCCCAGGAACTGACCTTGCTTTCGAAATCGCTGAAACCCTTGCCGGTAGTGAAAGAAAAAGAAGGCGAGACCTTTGATGCGGTGACCGACCCGGAATTCCGTTACCGTCAGCGTTATGCCGACCTCATCATCAATCCGGAGATAAGGGAAGTGTTCCGCAAACGTACCCGCATCATTCAGATCATCCGTGAGTTTTACAACAACCTTGGGATGCTGGAAGTGGAAACACCCATACTGCAACCTATACCGGGAGGCGCTACGGCCCGTCCGTTCATCACCCATCACAACACCCTCGACATGACGCTTTACATGCGAATTGCCAATGAGTTGTATCTGAAACGGCTCATCGTGGGCGGGTACGACGGGGTGTATGAATTTGCCAAGGATTTCCGTAATGAAGGCATGGACCGCACACACAATCCGGAATTTACCGTGATGGAGATGTATGCAGCCTACAAGGATTATTTCTGGATGATGGAGCAAACCGAACAACTGCTTGAAAAAATAGCCCTTGCCCTGCACGGTACAACACAAGTGCCCGTGGGTGAAAAGATCATCGACTTCAAAGCCCCGTTCCAACGCATCACCATGTATGATGCCATCAAGCAGCATACCGGCTATGATATCGGGAACATGGATGAAAATGAATTACGGGCCACCTGCAAAGCCCTCGGCATTCCGGTGGATGAGAGCATGGGAAAAGGCAAGCTGATCGATGAGATCTTCGGAGAGAAATGCGAAGACTTTTACGACCAGCCTACCTTCATCATCGACTATCCGGAAGAGATGAGTCCGCTCACCAAAAAACACCGCTCCAAACCCGGACTGGTGGAACGTTTTGAACTCATCGTCAACGGCAAGGAACTGGCCAATGCCTACAGTGAGCTCAACGACCCGATCGACCAGAGGGAACGCTTTGAAGAACAGGTAAAACTCATGGAACGTGGCGACGACGAAGCCATGTATATCGACTACGACTTCCTGCGGGCCCTGGAATACGGCATGCCTCCTACCTCCGGTATCGGTATCGGTATCGACCGCCTTTCCATGATCATGACCAACCAGCACA
>JBGAVF010000149.1:0-7544 GCA_044228315.1 Bacteroidia bacterium
AGGCTATAAAGTAAAACAGAAGGAATTTACAGACAGTATATACACTTCACTCGCCCCGAAAGACACGCTGCGCATTACCCGTAAAATAAGTACCCGCGGGCTCACAGAGAAAAACGTACTCGATGTGTTTGTGAATCCGCAAATACAGGCCGAAGAATATTATGCCAACAACTCCTTCAGCCGCAATTTCTATGTGCGCGTGGATCGTACCCGCCTGTTGCTGGATGTTACAATTGATGGTATGCATATCCGGAACAACGATATCGTTTCACCCAGCCCTATCATTCTCATTTCAGCCAAAGACGAGAACCCGAGCCTGCTGCTCGACGATTCTTCCAAATTCCTGTTGTTGCTGAAACGGCCGGGAGCCACCAACACCGATACCATTCGTTTCACCGATCCTGATATCCTGTTTGTGCCTTCTTCTAAATCAGCGGTGAATAAAGCTATCATCGAATACAACCCAAAGAACCTGAAAGACGGTTTGTATACGTTGCGCGTACAGGCATACGACCGGGCCGGTAACGTAGCCGGAAGCAATATGTATGAGATAAACTTCCAGGTGATCAACGAACAAATGGCCACCCGCTTTTATCCGTATCCCAATCCGTTCTCAACCTCCATGCATTTTGTATTTACACTCACCGGAAAAATTCCTGATGACATTTATATTCAGATCATGACCGTGAGTGGAAAAGTAGTGAAGACCATCACACGTCAGGAGCTGGGCTTCATTCATCTGGGACATAACATCACCGAATGGGGGTGGGATGGCACCGATGAGTTCGGCGACAAGCTGGCCAACGGGGTGTATCTTTACCGGGTATATGTGAAAGAAGACGGCAAAGATGTGAAACATAACAGTACCCTCGACACCAAAGGGTTCGATGCTTCCAAGCAGTACTTTATAAAAGACGTTGGTAAAATTTATATCCTGCGTTAGCGCTATATACGCAAGGAACTGTCAGCACAGCACGATTATTCGTTGTTCTCCGGATGCAGGGCCTTCCACTGTTCATTAAAGCTCTTCTCGGCCACTACCGGAGTTTCCCGTTTATCGCCCCAGCCGGAAGCTACAAAATACTTCATGAACTGATTTTTCAATCCCGCGCTTTTGTTCATCCGTTTGCGTTCCATCATGGCCCAACGCCATAGTTTCCAGCCCTGATTCTCGCTCCATCCGTTCAGTTTTTTATGTGCGGCATCTCTGCGGTTGAAGAGCAGCAGGTTATGAATATCAATTTTTACCGGGCATACTTCGGTGCAGTTACCACACAGCGAGGATGCGTAACTCAGATGTTTAAATTCTTCCATACCGCGCAGTCCGCCAATGTTTTTATAAACCGGGCAGGCATTGAGACAGGCACCGCAGCGAATGCATCCCAGGGCCTGTCGTTGTTCGTGTTGCGCCAGTAATTCGGTCCGGCCGTTGTCGAGCAATATTACATACATCTCTTTCGGGCCATCGGGTTCATCGGCGGTGGCCGGCCCGTTAATGATGGTGTTGTATGCCGTAAGCTTTTGTCCGGTGCCGGCTGTTGCCAGTAAGGGCAGAAACAGGTCCAGATCGGCCATACCCGGGATCACCTTTTCAATACCTGCGATCACAATATGTACCTTAGGGAAGGCTGTGGTAAGGCGCGCATTGCCTTCGTTTTCCGTGATGCTGATGCTGCCGGTATCGGCAATTAAAAAGTTAGCACCGGTGATGCCTACTTTGGCACTGGTGTATTTGTCGCGCAGCACACCCCTGGCATGCAAACTGAGTTGCTCCGGAGTATAGTCGAGCGGTGTGCCGAGTTTATCATGAAACAATTGTGCAATATCCTCCTTGCTTTTATGCATGGCCGGGGTCACAATATGGTAAGGCTTTTCTCCATCGAGTTGCTGTATATATTCTCCCAGATCGGTTTCAATGCTTTCAATGCCTTCCGCATGCAGCAACTCGTTAAGGCCAATTTCTTCCGTAGCCATCGACTTCGACTTCACAATCATTTTCGCCTGGTGTGCCTTGAGGATCTGCATCACCTCTTTTTGCGCCGAGGCTACATCTTCCACCCACAATACTTTCGCACCCCTGCGTTGAATATTCGCTTCAAATTCCAGCAGGTATTTATCCAGGTTTTCTATCACCTTCCATTTCAGCATGGAAGCCCGGGTGCGGGCCAGTTCATAATTATCGTACTGCTTTCGGCCGTTACTTACAGCCACATTATACTTGCCGATATTGTTATTGATGATGCCCCGGTGTTTGAGATCGAACGCTTTGGCATCAGCCGCTGCAAGAAATGATTCAGTTTCTTTGTTAGCCACGTAGGTGTAGGGTTAGGCAGTAAGTACCATGTTGTCGATCAACCTTACCTCTCCCACAAAAGCCGCACACAAGGCTACCGCGGGCTCATCGCTATGCATCAGAGGCAACAGGGTTTCTGCATTTACAATATTAAAATATTCCACCCGGTACAAAGGGCTTTGCTCCATAAAACTTTTGCACCATGCCTCAATGGCTGAACTCTTTTCTGTACGGTAATGTGTTTTTGCGTATGTGAGCGCCTCGTATATACGAAGTGCTGCCTGGCGTTGTTCTTCATTCAGCCTCCGGTTTCTTGAACTCATGGCAAGCCCGTCGGCTTCCCGCAACGTAGGGCAGAAATGCAGTTCTACCGGCAGTTTCAGGTCGCGCACCAGCTTGCTGATAAGCATACATTGCTGGTAATCCTTCAGGCCGAAATAGGCGTTGGTGGGTTTCACAATCTGAAACAGTTTATGAACCACCACAGCCACACCCTTGAAATGCCCCGGACGCATTTCCCCTTCAAAAAGGGTATCAAGCATGCCGGGGTCAAAATCCAGCAACTTGTCCGATGCACTGGCATACATCTCTTTAGCATTGGGTGCAAATAATATATCACAGCCGGCCTGTTGCAACATCAGCATGTCTTCGGGCAGGGTACGCGGATATTTTTCCAGGTCGGAAGCATTGTTGAACTGAAGCGGGTTTACAAAGATGCTGGCAACGGTAAATGCATTTTCAGAGCGGCTTTGGTTGATCAGTGAGATATGTCCTTCGTGCAAGGCTCCCATGGTAGGCACAAAACCCACGCTTCCCTGCAGGGTCGATAGGTGCGATTGCAGTGAGGCAATGGTTTTAAATAAAAGCATGGGTCAGCGGTTAGAATTTTATTTTGCCAAGCAGGTCATCCAGCGTAACATCGAACGACTTTTGCATGTTGACAGGAATGTTGAAATCGAAACCGAATTTATGTGCCGTGCAGGTTCCTTTAATGGTAACCGGAACGGTAACATGTCCTTCGGTGAGAATGTTCAGAAAGTCATTCTTCAGCTTTTCCTTAATTGCTTCTGCTGAAAGATCAACCAGCACCGGCACCTCAAACGTATCTTTAGCCGGCACCTGAATGTAAAGCTTTTGCGAGGCTTTGCCTATAAGTGTGGTGCCCCATTCAATTGCGAGATGCATCTCACGCAACTCGGCCCGTATATTATTGGGGTTATTAAAAACCGTGATAACTTTTAAGGGGATCTTGCCTTCATTCAGTTTCCCGAATTGTAAGTTACGGGCTTCAATAAATTCTACATCTTTGGTTTTTAAGCAACTGCTGCAGAAGGAGAGGAGGGATGCCATAAGCATTAATAGGATTATCGGTTTCCTGAAAACACGGTTCATAAAGCAATGCAAAGATAGCCTGAATTTCTATTTCAGGGCTTTCTCCCACTTGCTCACCATTACTGTGGCAACGGCGTTGCCAATAACGTTGGTAGCGCTGCGTCCCATATCCAGGATCTGATCGATGCCCAGGAATAGCAGAATGCCTTCCGTAGGTATGCCAAAATTGGCCAGCATGGCCGTGATCACCACCAGACTTGCCCGTGGTACACCGGCAATGCCTTTGCTGGTGACCATCAGCATCAGCAGCATGGTGATCTGTTGTCCGAAACTGAGGTCAATACCGTATATATGACCAATGCTGATGCTGGCAAACGTCATGTACATCATGCTGCCGTCGAGGTTGAACGAATACCCCAGAGGCAACACAAAGCCGGTGATGTTCTCGGGGCAGCCGAAGCGTTGCAACTCTTCAATGGTTTTGGGCATGGCAGCCTCGCTGCTCGCAGTACTGAAGGCCAGGATCAGAGGTTGCCGCACATGCCTTACTAAACTCACTACCCGCTTGCCAACCGCCAGAAATCCAAAGAACAGGAGCACCATCCAGAGCAAACCCAATGAGGCATAAAAAGAAAGAATGTACACAGCAAACTGATTCAATACACCAATGCCCAGTACCGCCACGGCGGCCGACATGGCCCCGAAAACAGCTAGCGGAGCAAGGTACATCACATACCCCGTGATCTTCAGCATAATATGTGAAACCGTATCGAGCATATAAATGAGGGGCTTGGCTTTTCGGCCTAAAGCCGCTGCGGCTACACCAAACAGGATGGAGAAAATAACGATTTGCAGGATCTCATTTTTAGCCAGCGAGTCGAAAATATTCTCTGGGAAAATATGGGTGATGAAGTCCTTCGCATTGATGGCCGTTGCCTTGATGCCGGTTTCGGCACCTTTGGCAGGAAGTTCCATATGTATGTATTTGCCCGGATGAAACACATTCACCAGCAGCATGCCTAAAAACAACGAAACCAGAGACGCAAAAATAAACCAGCCCAGTGCCTTGGCGCCTATTCGTCCCACCTGTTTCAAATCGCCCAGTTTGGCAATGCCTACAATAAGTATGCTGAGCACTAAAGGGGCAATGATCATTTTAATAAGATTCAGAAAGATCTTGGTAACCATCTGAAATCCGATGAGCCAGTTCTCCTTCTCTTTTTCAAGTGAGGTAAGCACCGCCTGGTGTTCGGCAAGCAGGGCTTTGTTTTGCTCATCGTTGAGCACCGTCGGGTTCTTTGCCTGTACTTCGATCCACTGCTTTTCTCCTTTGATCTGCTGCAGCAAGCCGTCGATCTTCGTTACATTCAGCACGTAGCCGGTGAAAATGCCCAGAAACATGGCAATGAAAATAACGGTGGTGAGTTTGTTGAATCGCATCGGGCAAAAGTAAGGGTTCAACGGGAATCATCGGAAAACATCCCAAAGAAGAATGGTTTTAAATTGCCGGGTTCCGTTTATGTATTTTAAAAGTTGCCGTACATTTGAGAGGCGATGACCATGCACAGGGCATTGCATGAACACAGAAAAAATTCAACACAATGCGGGTAATGCTTACCGGAGCCAACGGGTATATTGGTATGCGCCTGCTTCCCATACTGGTGGAGGCGGGTCATACTGTAACCTGCGTGGTTCGCGACCGCAACCGGTTTCAGCCTCCGGGCGATATTCTTATAAAAGCGGAGGTGATCGAATTTGATTTTCTGAACCCTGAAAAGAGCAGGGAAACCTTTGAAGGAAAGGAATTCGATATTGCTTTTTACCTCATCCACTCTCTGAAAGATACCTTTGTTTCGCTCGTGGAACTGGAGCAGCGATCGGCTGAATGTTTTGTAGATGTGGCCCGGCATACCCATGTGCGTCAACTCATTTATCTGGGGGGTATAAGCAATCAGAATGCGCTGTCGGCACATTTAAAGGCACGCAAAACGGTTAAGGATGTGCTCATGCAATCGGGTATCAACTATACCATTTTCGAGGCCGGCATCATTGTGGGCTCAGGAAGTGCCTCATTTGAAATTATACGCGACCTGGTAGAAAAGATGCCGGTGCTGGCCGGCCCGTTGTGGCTTCGTTCCAATTGCCAGCCTATTGCCATACGAAATGTAGTGAACTACCTGAGCATGGCGGTGGGAAATGAAAAAACGTACCGGCGTACATTCGAAATCGGAGGTCCCGATGTGCTTACCTACAAGCAAATGATGCTTCAGTTTTCGGAAGTGCGGGGCATACGACGGCATGTTTTTATTCTTCCGTTTTTGTCTCCCCGTCTGTCTTCGTACTGGCTGTATATCATTACCTCTACTAATTTTACCATTGCCCGTCAGCTGGTGGAAAGCATGAAATATGATGTGGTATGCAAAGACAATTCGGTGCGTGAAATACTGCCCCAGGAATTGATCCCGTATCCGGATGCCATCCGGCTTGCGTTTCAGATGATCAAACAAAACATGGTGGTATCGAGCTGGAAAGATGCCTCTACAAGTACACTCAATCATCTGGCCATTAATGAATATATAGAGGTACCTGTACTGGGCTGCTTTCGCGACCGTCGCTGGACCGAAATTGCTGCAGAAGATGTGGAGGAAATTACCGCCCGGTTCTTTGGCATCGGAGGGGAGAACGGCTGGTACTATGCCGATACGCTGTGGCGATTGCGTGGTCTTATCGACAAACTATTCGGCGGGGTAGGTTTACGGCGGGGACGTAAAAACAATCAGGCACTGAAAACCGGCGATGTGCTCGACTTTTGGCGTGTGATACTGGCCGACAGGGAAAATCACCGGTTGCTGCTATTTGCCGAAATGAAACTGCCGGGAGAGGCATGTCTCGAATTTTCTATTGTGAAATATCATAACCATTACCTGTATAAACAAACTGCCACGTTCCGCCCCAAAGGCATCGCCGGACGAAACTACTGGTACTCAATGCTCCCGTTTCATTTTTTCATTTTCCGGAACATGCTGAAGAAGATCACCGGGAAATAAGCGGAGATCAATACGGGTTTATTGGCTTTTGGTATGCATCGCCTGCTTCCGGGCCGATGGCTTCACACTCACCAGATATACACCGGCAAAGATGATGAGCATATATATGATCTTCTCAAATGTTATGTGATCGGTTTGATTCAGAATGGCAATGAGAATAGCCAGCACCGGCTGCAGGTAAATGTAGCTGCCTACCAGGGTGGGTGACGCTTTTTTTAGTGCATAGGCATTGAGCAGGTAGGTTACAAAGGTAGAACCTACCAGTATGAAAACAATATAGAACCAGATATGCGAAGGAATGATTGAAAAGTCGATACGCTGCAGTTCTGCATAGCCGAAAGGCAGCACAAACAAAAACCCAATGCTGAAGGTCCAGGCAGAAAAGAGTATGGGATTATACTTTTTCAGCAGGGGCTTTGCATACACGAGGTAGAATGAATAAATGATG
Source organism: Bacteroidia bacterium (assembly GCA_044228315.1). GTDB lineage: Bacteria > Bacteroidota > Bacteroidia > UKL13-3 > UKL13-3 > CAINMV01. The sequence goes on from JBGAVF010000149.1 coordinate 7,121, forward strand.
GCATTCACTGCCACCATTACATCCCCTTTTATGTGTGACGTGCTGAAACTGAACCGTGAGCCTCCCATCAGCAACATGGCACCGATGCAGGCTACTATAATTCCGGATGCCCGCAGCCCGGTGATCCGCTCACGTATAATTACCATGGCCAGTATTACCACAAACACCGGTGTGCAGGCCATGAGTATGGCGCCGTTAATAGGAGTGGTATTGTTCAGACCATTAAAGAACAGGAGCATGTTGGCTCCGCAGCCTGTGATGGCACATAACACAATTTTTAAAAAGTCTTGCCTGAAATCGATGGTACCCCGGGCAAACACCAGGGAGGAAAAAATAAAGAGTATCGCCGCCGTAGCAATGCGCAGGGTAATGAAAGCCGATGGCAGGAGGTACACCGGCATCACGAATTTGCAGAAACTGAAGG
>JBGAVF010000150.1:0-7439 GCA_044228315.1 Bacteroidia bacterium
ACTATTGCACAAATTATTGGTTTTACAGTTGGAACCGGTGCTGTAATTGGAGGACTGGCCGGTGGTATTGGCCCGATCAATTATGAATCTTCCAAGATGGAATCCAACAAAAGCAAAATAAGACCCCTGCCCTATTCGCTTTCCTTCAGGGTAAATCCATCCTTTTATTGTTACCAAAATAATGTAACCCCATCCCTTAGTATCAAAATCGGATTCTGATGAAAAAAATAGTTATCACCTGTTTCGTTGCTTTGCTTGCATTGACTGCGCAGGCTCAGGTAATGAAATTGAATTGTACCATGGGGGGCGATTACAATGCGCTTTACAATCCGCCCGATGCGGATTCTAAGTCGTCTTCCTTTCCTAAAAAAGACCGTTCGGATGTATGGACCTATTACATGAAATACAAACCCTCAGGTAATGGATACCATCTGAACATCCCCATCCGCTATTGCTTTATCAATTGCTTTGGTGAAATGTATCTGTGGGTCACCCTCGTGACCAAAGAAGTGGAGTACAACGGTTTCTACCGTTACAATGGTGAAGATTATTTGATCTCTGAATATTACAACGGCGCGCCTGACCCCCGGCCCTATCTGGGTAAAATCAGATTTAAAGTAGCTTTCGGCACCGCCCCTTCATGGGGGGTAAGTGAAGTTACCGGTCAGGAAGGAGGGGATAAAGGTGCGTTTGATGTTTTCAGAAAATATACCGGAGGTAATCTATCATTATTTCAAACGCAGGCCGAAGTTACCCTCAGCAGTGTTATCGACTGGGACGGTTTCGCCTGCCTGGGCCAAAGCTATCCGATGGTCGATGATAAAACCCATGTGTCGGTGTCCGGCATGAGCAATGCCGAGCTCTATGCTGTAATTAAATATATATCGGTATATAAAATAGAACAACTCGAGGTAAGTTGCAGGGACTACGCCCTTGAAGCGGCCATAAAGGCCAAACTGGATGAAAAGAAACTGACACAGGATTACAATAAAACGATGGAAGATGCCTTGGCGGCTTACAATGCAGAAGATTACCAGAAGGCCTTGACCCTGTACCAGCATGCATCCAACCTGAAACCGAATGAACCCCTGCCGAAGCAACGTATACAGCTATGCCGCGATATGATCAAAAAACTGAAAGACGAACAGGATTTTAAAAATTATGTAAGCGCAGGGGATGCCGCCACACAGGTTGGCGATAAAAGAACAGCCAGAACCAACTACAAAGCAGCACTGGCGATAAAAGACGATCCGGAAGTACAGGCTAAACTGGATGCGCTGGGAGCCGATCCGGTAGGTGATTATCTGGCTCAAATTGAAAAAATGTTACTAAACGGTAGAAGGGATTTGTCTGAACCTGAACCGGCAAATTGGTACGAAGCGCATGGGTATAGGGATAGGTATGATAAATATCATTCTGAAACTAATTACTTAAAATCTTGGTATGGCACCGGTAGTTATGAGTCGCAATCAGTATCCATGAAAGGTGATAAAATTGAGATTAAATATATTATTCACTTAAATCACCATAGCAGATATCGAAATAATGACTGTCTTCCATCCAAAGATTACTATTTTGAATCTGAATACACAGTTGTGTTTAAACTAACGGATATAGAAAGTTTAAATGGCTATGGTGGTATAACTTTTAAAAATGCCATCATAAATAAAATAACCACAACCGATGATAACGGTGAATGCTATGAAAATGGTCAATTTGAAAAAAAAGCGGGTAATGAGCGATTTAAAGAATTTGCTTTAACAAATAAAAACGACACCCGGAGCTTTGAAGAACTTATAAGAAAAGCGGTCACCGCCGCCGGTGGCACCCTTAAAAACTAAGCACATGAAAAAAGTACTCCTATTTTCAATTCTGGCATTGCTTTCAACAGCCATCCAGGCCCAGTATATAAGTTGCTACGTCGCTAAAAACAAATCAACCCAGTCCATCGATAAGTATGTCATTATTACAAACTGTAATTTATATTTCGCTCAGAAAACGGCCCGCGACAGCCTTATCAAACTGGGGTATAAAGAAGATTCCTACACGCTCACCTCCATTGGATATAAAGAAGCATACACCGGAATGTATGCCCTGATCAAATACACCGGTAAGGATAACTATAATAAAGTTAAAACCGTATACGGTTTCGGGACCGGCGAAACCGACGACGAAGCCCTGAAAAAAGCACAGGAGAATCTGGCGATCAATAACTGGGGCTGGACCCAAAACCTGGGATACGACCGGGTGGAAACGAAATCATTTTTAACCTGTGAAGTAAATCTGGTAGCCTACCAGGTGAAAATGGAAAAGTCCGGGTCCTGCGGAAGTTCCATTCAAAACAAATCATTCCTGATAAAAAAAGCGAGCTCTGCAACAGATATTCCGAAAGCACCCATGCAATATTTCATCATTCCGAAAAATAAACCTTTTGTTGCTGCTATTGAGATAGAATATTTGTGTGCTCCGGAGAATACAAAATATTCGGAAGTGAAACTTCTAAGTGCCGGCAGTAAAGATGAACTCGCTACCCAGATCGTGAATCAGCTGATCCTGCCCAAATACGAGAACCTGAGCAATGTGTATGTATTGTTTATGTCGAACGCAGGAACGAATGTTGGCTCCAATTCGGGAATCCTGAGCGATGTTTCCAAAGCAGTTGACCAATTGCTCAATCAAAAAATCATTGAAACGGAAGCGGATTATTGCCGGAAATTTCCCGGACAATGCCAAAACGGCAAACGCATCCGGCGAACAGCCTGTATGTGTATCCGGGGGTAATGACATCGGCCATCATGTGTGGCTTCCGGTTTCTCTCATCATCCGTATCTAGGCTAATCCTACTTTCCCTTTTCTCCTCCCTCCTTTCCGTATTATTTTTATTTTTGCTGCTTGCTTTTAAAAATCCATTATGCAGGTAGAGGCCAAGAATGAAAAATATTCACGGAAGTATTTTCCGGATATCATAACCCGTTACCGGAGAGAAGGCAATGTATTCTTCTTCCACCCCCAATCCGACATCATCCTTGAGGTGCGTGTGCTCAGCGACCGCATTATACGTTTCCGCTACGCCGCCGAAGGTACCTTCGAACGCGACTTCAGCTATGCCGTAGTCGCAGGATATCAGGAATCCATCATTCACCTCAGCATCGACGAAGCCAACCAGCATTACTGCATCTCTACCTCATTGGTGCGATGCTATATCTCCAAAGAGAATTTAAAGATCCGCATCACCGACCTCAACGATACCGTGATCAATGAAGATGAGTCGGGCTTTCACTGGATGCATTACCTGTGGAAAGGCGGTAAAATTGTATTCAGCAGCAAGAAGATCCAGGAAGGGGAAGTGTTCTACGGCCTGGGCGACAAACCCACCGAGCTGAACATACGCGGAAAACGCTTCGAGAATTACGGCACCGATGCCTTCGCTTACGGGAAAGACACCGACCCGCTCTACAAAAACATCCCGTTCTTTTACGGCCTGCATCACGGCATCGGGTACGGTATATTTTTCGATAACACGTTTCGTACCATCTTCGACTTCGGCAAGGAGCGCGACGATGTCACCACCTACTGGGCACGGGGCGGTGAAATGAATTACTACTTCATTTACGGACCGGAACTGCTCACCGTTACCCGCGAGTATACACGCCTCACCGGCACCCCCGAGATGCCACCCCTCTGGGCCCTGGGCTATCATCAGTGCCGCTGGAGTTACCAAACCGATACCCGCGTGAAAGAGGTGGCCGCTGAATTCCGCCGCCGGCAGATCCCCTGCGATGCCATCTACCTCGACATCGACTATATGGATGGGTTCCGTTGTTTCACCTTTCACAAGGAAAACTTCAGCCAGCCCAAAGCCCTCATGCAGGATCTGGAACAGATCGGTTTTAAAACCATTGTGATCATTGACCCGGGCATCAAAGTAGATACCGAATATGCCGTGTACAAAGACGGACTGGCCAACGATGTGTTTTGCCGACGGGCCGACGGCGCCCTGATGGAAGGCGATGTGTGGCCGGGCAAATGTGTGTTCCCCGATTATACCAGTCCCAAAGCACGCGAATGGTGGGCCTCCCAATTCAAAGACCTCATCGACACGGGCGTGCGGGGCGTATGGAACGATATGAATGAACCTGCGGTGTTCGAGATCGGCACCTTCCCGGAAGATGTGCGCCACGATTACGACGGGGCTCCGTGCAGCCACCGCAAGGCCCACAATATTTACGGACACCTTATGACCAAGGCCACTGTACAGGGCATGAAACGCTATCTGATGCCCCACCGCCCGTTCGCCATTACCCGCAGCTGCTACGCCGGGGTGCAACAGTTCACCAGCGTGTGGACTGGTGATAACACCGCCTCCTGGGAACACCTGTGGCTGGCCTCCCAGCAACTTCAACGCCTCAGCGTAAGTGGGGTTTCATTTGCCGGCAGCGATATCGGCGGATTCATCGGGCAACCTACCGGCGAGCTCTATACTCGCTGGTTGCAAATGGCCGTGTTTCATGGCTTCATGCGCACCCACAGCGCCAGCAATGAAGACAACTTCGACCAGGAACCCTGGAGCTTCGGCACACGCATCGAAAGCATCAACCGCAAATTCATTGAGATGCGGTACCGCCTGTTGCCTTATATCTACACCACCTTCTGGCAACATTCCCGTCATGGTATGCCCATGCTTCGCCCCCTGGCCTTCGTGGAACAACTCAACCCGGAATCATATTACCGCAACGAAGAATATCTTTTCGGAGATCACCTGCTCATAGCTCCGGTAGTGCAGGAAGGACAACGTGAGAAAAAAGTATACCTCCCGGCCGGCGACTGGTATTTCAACTGGAACAACGCCTGCTTCAAAGGCCTGCAGGAAGTGACCGTACCGGCCCCTCTGGAACAGATACCGATCTTCATTAAATCGGGGGCCATCATTCCTACCTATCCGAAAATGCAGTATGTAGGCGAGAAAAGTATTAGGGAACTGATCCTGTATGTGTATTACAAAGACGGGGAATGCACCAGCGAAATGTATGAAGATGCCGGCGATAACTTCGGCTATAAAAACGGCAACTACAATGTAGTGCGATTCGAATTGAAAGGCGAAAAGAAAATGTTGCGCATACGGCAAATCATCAACGGGGCTTTTGAACCTGAATACGACCGGTATAAACTGCTGATCCATGGCTTGCCTTTCCGTGCCAACGACTACAGTACCGATGGTAAATTGTTTCAGCTTACCGAACGCAACTTTGCATTAAATGTGGTGAAATTTACCGTTCCCCGGGGCACCCACGAGATCATCATCCGCTGATGCGCGACCCTTCTGTAACCTGAGTTACACAAACCCCGAGTGGTAAATCATTACCTTTGCGCCACCATGAGCGAAAAACCTGCTTTACTCTCCACCGCCCTGAAAATGAAATGCCCGTATTGCGGTGAAGGCGACCTCTTCAAAGTAAAAAATCCGTACCGCTTCAGCACCATGCATGTGATGCATGAATCCTGCCCCAAATGCCATACCTCCTTTCATGAAGAACCCGGCTTTTACTGGGGAGCCATGTATGTTAGCTACGGACTCACCGCAGGCATCGTGGTATTCAATACGATATGGATATACCTTGCCATGGGATTCAATATGTGGGCGCATATTATTGTGAATGTGGCCATGATCATCGGACTATCCCCCCTTTCGTTCCGTATCTCCCGGGCCTTATGGCTGGCCACCAGCCTGAAATATTTCAAGAAAGGCCAGTAGCCTTTCGCCCCTTTCCCGGAAATCCATTACTTTGCATCCGGTGAAAAAACTCCGCAGATATCTGACCTTCCTTGTTGCCCTGATCATCATTTTTCAGGCATTGGGAGCGCATGTATTTCTGCTCTCCGCATTGCAGACCCTGCAAAGCCATAACCGGAATAATACCCCTTCAGAGAATGCCTTGGATCTGGTAATGTTACCGGAAGAATTTCAAAAGGCCCGCATCAACGCACATGAAATAATGCTGGGGAACACCTTATACGATATTAAGGAATGCCGCATGGAAGGCCGTAACCTGCATGTGAAAGCGGTGCAGGATAACGCGGAATCGGACCTCCTCTCGGAACTCTATGGTTTGTTCACGCAAAAAAACACCGATAGCAATTCTCCGGTAATCTCTTCCCTTTTTGTGCTTTCGTATTTTGAAAGCAACCCGCTGAAACTCTCAGCCTGCTGCTTCCCGGAAACTACATTTGTCTTCCACAGCACCGCTACCTATCCATCCGGATTTGACGGATTGTTAAGTCCACCTCCGAGAGCTTAAAGCCACCGGTGCTTCCGGTATCCCCTCGTTTTTAATTTACCTGTAACACACCGCAGTGGCCCATGCCCTGTCATGTGGTGTACGGTATCATTTCTCAGGTTTATTTGTTTTATCATGAAATCAATTTTATTCAAAACCATACTAACTGTATCATTATCTCTCAGCGTGTTTTCCCTGCAGGCACAAACGCCCGACACGCTGAACATCGGCGAAGTGGTGATCTCCGCCAATAAAGAAAGCCAGAATAAAACAAAGGTGGCCCAGCAAATCCTGGTGGTGACCCAGCTCGAAATAGCACGCACCAACGCCCAAACCACCGCCGACCTGGTGATGGCCCAGGGCATTGCCGTGCAGAAGAGCCAGCAGGGTGGCGGAAGCCCCATGCTTCGTGGCTTTGAAGCCAGCCGGGTGCTGCTGGTGATCGACGGGGTGCGAATGAACAATATCATTTACCGGGCCGGACACCTGCAGAATATCATCACCGTTGACAATGCCATGCTCGATCGCATGGAGATTGCCTACGGACCTGCTTCCACCGTATACGGCAGCGATGCGCTTGGAGGGGCCATACATTTCTATACCAGAAACCCGATGCTTTCAATCGGCGAAAAACCTTTCATCAAAGCCACCGCATTCGCCCGGTACGGCAGTGTGAATAATGAAATGACCCAGCACGTGGATGTGAACCTTGGATTTAAAAAGATCGCTGCCCTGCTCTCCTTCACACACAGCAACTTTGGCGACCTGCAAAGTGGCCGCAATCAGAATCCTTTCTATACCGGATTTTATGGTTTGCGTACACAGTATGTGGAACGCATCAACGACAAAGATTCCCTGATCAAAAACCCCGATCGCTTTGTACAAAAGTTCAGCGGGTTTTCGCAAATGGATATGCTGGGTAAGATCCTGTATCAGCAGAACAAATACATCACACATATCCTGAATCTGCAATATTCCAACAGCGGCGATGTGCCCCGCTACGACCGCCTCACCGACCCGAAAGGTACCGGCCTCAACAGTGCCGAATGGTATTATGGACCGCAGCTGCGGCAGATGGGTATTTATACTTTCCGATATGTGAAAACCGAGAACCACTGGTTCCATAAAGTGAGTGCAAATGTAAGTGCACAGTCGATCGAAGAA
>JBGAVF010000151.1:0-7432 GCA_044228315.1 Bacteroidia bacterium
AGATCCCAAAGTCCTGCCTGTTGAAATTGCACAGTGAGCGTTCATGCTTCTTTCGTTATTTAAAATAGTTACCCCAGATGTTACTGTCAATGCCATTGAGTTCAAGGCGTATTGGTTCGTTGTCAATATCGTAGATGATAAGTCCGGCAGCAGGTGATTTAAATTCAGTTCCATCGTCTGCCACCACTTTGAATTTGTTGTCTTTTGTAAACCGGCTGATGTGCATCAGTTTGTTGACCCGGTCTTCTTGAATTGTTTTGCGAAAAAAATCACGGTATTTATTGTAATGGTCTGTGGGAACAAGAGTTCCTGACAGGACTCCCATTCCATCGTCTTCCAAACCTATATTTACGGTTCCGATGATTTCATTCTCCGTAAAAAGTTTGGAAGGAACTGTGTAAACTTTGAAGTTGAGGCGGCTTTTTATAAAATGGAAGCTGTCGTCATTGAAGCACACAAAGATTACTTTTTCAATGATGTCGGAATGAGAAACGTATTCCGAAACGGTGTCAACCGCAACCCTTGCCGCTTCCTGCACAGGATAGCCATAAACGCCGGTGCTTATAGATGGAAAAGCAATGGTCATGCAATGATGGTCGGCCGCCAGTTGCAAGGAGTTCTTATAGCAGTCCGCTAGTTTTTGGGCTTCGTTCTTTTGTCCGCCGTTCCAAACGGGCCCGACGGTATGAATCACAAATTTTGCGTTCAATTTTCCTGCTGTTGTAATAACGGCCTGTCCGGTTTTACAACCACCTTGTCTTGCGACTATTTTTCTACAGGCGTCTAAAATCTCAGGTCCTCCGGCCCGGTGAATAGCACCATCTACGCCGCCACCGCCCAGGAGGGAAGTGTTAGCAGCATTTACGATGGCATCCACTGCTACTTTCGTGATATCCCCTTTAAGAATTTCTATTTTACTTCTGATGTTCATTTCATGTGGTAATAATTTGATTGGTAATGGTGTGCAGATACCCGAAGGGAGGGGCTTTTACCACAAAACCATCTTTGGAACACGAAACCCCGGCTTTTGGGTTGGTGTTGTTATAAGCTGTGCTTTCTGTCAGTATGCTGTCGAGTTGCTTCATTTCACTAATTTTCTAAAAAACACATTTCCGAATTTGTCAGAATGAAACACGTAATAATATTTATCGTGTCCTCTGTAAAGTGTCGGCTGGTTTCTGATGATATGATGTGTCGAGTCGGCAACAATTGTCCATAAGTCTGGTGGCCCGTCCGAATATTCAATTTTATGTTTATAAAACGTCTGTGGAATTTCTTTTTCTTTCATAACTACAAACAAAATACTGTCTTTATCTGTAATGTAAAATTTGTAATGTTCGTATTGCCAAGTTGCGTTTTTCCCCGGGAAAAATGTTGTGTCAATTCTATATTCGCCAACAATATTGTGCTTTGTCAAACGTATTGGTGTTCGATGATGGTCTGCAATCGAACCTAAAATAAAAACCAAAATTGTCAACCCCCAAAGTCCGCCAAGAATTATTAGGGCAATTTTCTTTTGAGTAGCGAAAAAATAAATGAGTAGTCCTACTGTAGCCAGAATTAGTATTGGAAAGCCAAATAAGTTAAACCCAAATCCCATTTATTTCTTGTTAGTTAATTTGTCTCGTCCGACCAGCATTGCAGGTAACGTTTGGCGGTTTGGCGATGATGTGGCGCACACTGATTTTCTAACTGGGAAATTACAGGATGTGAACCATATTGCCAAGACGCTGTTAGCGTTAGGGCTATTACTTCTCGGTGCAATACCTCAATTTCCAGGCTCGTGTTTTTCTTGTTGCAAATGAAAGTCGTTCAGTTTCACTGTTTGTTTTTAGTTCAATTATGTAGTCAATTTCTATCATTCTTTTGCTTGTTGCAGTGTCATCCTAAAGTGATTTTTGTTATGGCTAGTACGCTCTATTTTTTACTTTCAAATTCTTTTACAAAAGCGCGGATGTCCTCTCTAAGAATTTCTATTATCGTTGATTTATTTAATAGGTCTGCCGAATTAGTATTTTCTCCGTATTGATACCAATACCAGGTTTCTTGAATTACAATTATATTTTCAGGTAAATTCTTATAGGTTTCTAGTTTTCCAAGTTGCCCACCAGCCTTATAAGGGATTTGATTAAAAGTCCGCATATTTCTTTGCTTTTTCTCAACTGAACCGATATGCCCTGTATTAAATACGATTCCTAAATCCTTGTCTCTGTTATATACATCTACTATTATATGGCTACTGTCGGGAAGTTCGTATAAACGGAACGTGAAAGTTTTGTAACCAAGTTTATCGAGTTCTTCTACAATGATTGGTACAGCCTCATTTCGTGTCAACCAATTAGTCACTAAATTGAACGGTTTGGAAGTAAAATAATAGTCATAATAGTTTTCCCGATTAATTTTTGGATTTGAAGATTCCTTTTTCTCAGATGTCTTTGTAGTTGTTTGAATCAAAGAGCAACTTAGGATTGTAAACAAAGAACTAAATGCTAATATTTTGATTAGATGCCTGCTCATTTTTAGTATTGGCAATAACTTATTTATATAGGAAATTGTTCTCCATTTTAATTCCTCCCGTATCCCGTTTTACGAATATAGGAGGAAGTATTCGTTTTACATTCCGTTTCCCGGTTAAGCCTTCCGGTGCTTTTTTAGTCGTTGGCGCTTCGTCCGGGATATGTTCCGGTAATTCTCGGTTCTTTTCCGGCAAATTTTTATTGCTTACCGGCAATTCACTGAATCCTTCCGATATTTCTTTCATCGTTTCCGCCACTTTTTTACCCTGTTCCGTTACCTCTTTTACCCTTTCCGGCGTTATGCCGTTCTTTTCCGGTGTTTCTCTGATGCTTTCCGGTAGTTCTTTGATCGTTTCCGGTACTTCTTTACCCTTTTCCGCCATCTCTCTGACCTTTTCCGGTGTTTCGCCGACCCTTTCCGGTACCGGAAAGCATTGGCGAAGAGGCGGAAGACATCGCAGAAGAGGCGGAAAGGATCAGCGAAAGGGCGGAATGCATCGCAGAAGAAGCGGAAAGGGTCAGCGAAAGGGCGGAAGGCATCGCAGAAGAGGCGGAAAGGATCAGCGAAAGGGCGGCAAGCATCGCAGAAGAGCCGGCAAGCCCCCGGAAGGGGGGTAAAATGTAAAGCTTAAAAAGTGAAGAGAAAATGGGGGTGGTGAGGTCCGTTTCCCAAAAAATGTAGGGACAACTCATGAGTTGTCCTCCCAAAAAGCGCGTGGTCGTCCGGGTAAGGGGGGAACCGTCAATAACAGGTGATTTTAAATTTCACGCACCCTGATGATGAATATCCGGGCTGGGAATTCACCTTTGGATATTTTGTAGAGACGGATGATTATCCGTCTCATCGGATTTCAAATTTCACGCAGATCCCGATAACCATCGGGGCAGAGTGCGCACCCCGATGATAAATATCGGGGCAGGGAAACGGTCATGCTGTTTTTCACAGCCAACGGCTGTGAACGGTACAGGTGAATATTTACGGATCATGCAAGCCAACCCAGCAATATGCCGGAACCGAAGACCGGGACGGTGCGGCTGTCCCGAAATTTCGGGAGGGTGGGCTTCGGTTAGCGGCGGTCTTTCCGCCTCGGGCGGAAAGAATTGCCTCGGTTGGGTTGCGCTTTTCTTTCGCCCTTTCTTTTCTAAAAAGAAAGGGCAAGAATCGAATTGAAGAAGATTACGAACAGGAACTTTAACGCGGAAGGCGTTACGAAATGATTCTGGATATTCAACGTATGATGTACGACCCCGTCGGGGTCGGGTTGTGTTTTTAATGTTTTGCTACAAATGTGTCATCCCTTCGGGATGATTGCGATAGAAATAATTTGTCTGCTTGTTAGCGACTGTCAGACCTCCAGACTGTTGACTTTCCCGGTGTCTTTTTTTGCGATCCTTTTTTGGACAAGCAAAAAAGGATCATAAAGGGTTGAGTGAGGGATAACCCATGATATAATTCATTAATCCCCGAGATTCATAATGGCAAGAAATGTAATCTCGTAAAAACAAACAGGACGCTCCGTCGTGGTTCCTTTTGGTTTCATCTATTGTGAATCCGACAACCTACACCACAAGCTTTTATTGCCTGAACAAAAAAACCATTCCATTGTTATAACAATACGGAATACAACGCAACTCCGAAAGGAATCCATTCATCCATTTCAAATGCAATTCAACCCCGTCTTTCTTTCAGCAGTATGTTTAAATTCAGTAATTTTGTGTCCCTTTTTAATGTTGGAATCTCCAAGACAAAAAAGCACTAAATCACCTCCCGTTAATCAACTCTTTAATCATTATAAAAAATGGAAAACAATACCAACCCAACCCCCAACAGTGAAAGCAAATGCCCTTTTCACGGAGGCCCTGTAAAACAAGCCGCCGGAAGCGGCACCCGCAACCGCGACTGGTGGCCGAACCAGCTGAAGCTTAACATTCTGCGCCAGAATTCATCACTCACGAATCCGCTGGGCGAATCCTTCAACTATGCTGAGGAATTCAAAAAGCTGGATCTGAATGCCCTGAAACAAGACATCTATAACCTGATGACGACCTCACAGGACTGGTGGCCTGCCGACTACGGACACTACGGCCCGTTCTTCATCCGCATGGCCTGGCACAGTGCCGGTACCTACCGTATCTCCGACGGACGCGGTGGCGCAGGCTCGGGAACCCAGCGCTTTGCCCCGCTCAACAGCTGGCCCGATAATGCCAACCTCGACAAGGCCCGACTGCTGCTGTGGCCTATCAAACAAAAATACGGCAACAAGATTTCCTGGGCCGACCTCATGATCCTCGCCGGCAACTGCGCCCTCGAGTCGATGGGTTTTAAAACTTTCGGATTCGGCGGAGGCCGCGAAGATGTGTGGGAACCGGAAGAAGATGTATACTGGGGATCGGAAAGCAAATGGCTCGACGACAAACGCTATACCGGCGATCGTGAACTGGAGAACCCTCTGGCCGCAGTGCAAATGGGTCTCATCTATGTGAATCCGGAAGGCCCTAACGGAAATCCTGACCCACTCCTGGCGGCCCGCGACATTCGCGAAACCTTCGGACGCATGGCCATGAACGATGAAGAAACCGTGGCCCTTATTGCCGGCGGACATACCTTTGGTAAAACCCACGGCGCTGCCGATCCGGGTAAGTATGTAGGTCCGGAACCTGCCGCTGCCGGTATTGAAGAGCAGGGCATGGGCTGGAAGAACACCTTCGGAACCGGTAATGGTGCCGATACCATCACCAGCGGACTGGAAGGCGCCTGGACCACCACCCCTACCAAATGGAGCAACAACTTCTTCTGGAACCTGTTCGGCTACGAATGGGAACTCACAAAGAGCCCGGCCGGAGCCCAGCAATGGAAACCAAAACACAATATGGGTGCCGACTCGGTGCCCGATGCCCACGACCCATCGAAGAAACATGCCCCAATTATGCTCACCACCGACCTTGCCCTGCGCTTCGATCCGGTGTATGAGAAAATATCGCGTCGCTTCCTCGAGAACCCCGATGCATTCGCCGATGCGTTTGCCCGCGCCTGGTACAAACTCACACACCGTGATATGGGACCGATCTCACGCTATCTCGGACCCGAAGTACCGAAAGAAGTGCTGATCTGGCAGGACCCGATCCCGGCAGCTACCTACAAAACCATTGATGAAGCCGACATCGCTTCGCTGAAAAATAAAATTCTTGCCTCGGGCCTTACCGTTTCGCAACTGGTATCCACAGCCTGGGCCTCGGCTTCCACCTTCCGTGGTTCCGACAAGCGCGGAGGTGCCAATGGTGCCCGCATCCGCCTGACTCCTCAGAAAAACTGGGAAGTGAACAACCCTGCGCAACTTTCCAATGTGCTAAGCAAACTGGAAAGCATACAGAAAGAATTCAATGCTGCCGGCGGAGGCAAACAGGTATCGATGGCCGACCTTATTGTGCTGGCCGGATGTGCCGGAGTAGAGAAAGCCGCGAAGAATGCAGGTCATGATATTAAAGTTCCGTTCACACCGGGACGCACCGATGCCACCCAGGAACAAACCGATGTGGAATCGTTTGCCGTGCTGGAACCGGGTGCCGATGGTTTCCGTAACTACTACAAACCAAAACATAAGGCCACAGCCGAAGAAATGCTCATCGACAAGGCCCAGCTGATGACCCTCACCGCACCGGAGATGACCGTGCTGCTGGGAGGTATGCGTGTGCTGAATACCAACTACGATGCTTCGAAACATGGCGTATTCACACAGCGTCCGGAAGCGCTCACCAACGACTTCTTTGTGAACCTGCTCGACCTGAATACCACATGGAAAGCCACCAGCGATGCACAGCAGGTATTTGAAGGACGTGACCGCAAATCCGGAGCTGTGAAATGGACAGGTACCCGTGCCGATCTGATCTTTGGCTCGAATGCCGAGTTGCGTGCCCTTGCCGAAGTGTATGGATTTGCCGATTCACAGGCGAAGTTTGTGAACGACTTTGTGGCGGCATGGAACAAGGTGATGAACCTCGACCGTTTCGATCTGGCATAAGTACTTCGCAAACGCGTAAAGCAATAAAAAAGGTGGTCCGTAAAAAGACCACCTTTTTTTATGAAGTGTACTTGAATTTTTTTGAAAGATTATTTTTCCGGAACCGCATTCAGGTTATCTAAATTTCTCTTCTTCTTCTTGTAATAGTATTCGAGATTGCCTTTCGGATATACCCAGTTCGGGGCCAGCGCCGAGGCACGTTCGAAATATTTGATGCACTGATCCGAGTTGAGCGATACATAACATAAGCCAATGGCATTCTGAATATAGGCCGTGTTGGGTAGAAGGGAATCGGCCCGGTTCAGCAGGGTGAGGGCTTCACGAATATTGCCCATGTTATAGGTTTTGAATTTTGAATACCCCTTGGCAAACAAGGCCTTGGCACATACCACATTGTAGTACGGATCGTCGGGGCCTATCAGCTCGGCGGCTTTTTCAAGCACTTTACGGCAATCGTCGAAACGCTTCGACACCTTCATGTTTTTGTTGCGCATATCGCCCAGCTCCCCGGCCACATACAGGTTGATGAGTTTCTGGGAATTGTCTTCCAGATAGCTGATGAGTTCCCATTTCAGATCGTCTTTGAAGGCCGGGTTGCCGGTAATGGTTGCTGAGTTCTCATACACCTCGGTAGCATTCTGTCCGGAGGGTGAAAGCAGCTGTCCTTTCTGCGCGTAGGCAATGAACCGGGTATAAAGTTCCTTCTCTTGCGGGTTGGTGTACGTGTTGTTGGTATCGAGTCCACGGTGTCCGGTGTTGCGGCCTTCATTCAGGGCCACAGGTTGCGACGACTGCAGGCTGTACGATTGCTTCACCAGTGGTATCACCGACGAAAGCACCAGCTTGTTATCACCGGTGATCATAGGATTTTGTTTTTTCTGGGAAGCGTCGGCCACC
>JBGAVF010000152.1:0-7417 GCA_044228315.1 Bacteroidia bacterium
TTTCGAGGATCACCAAAGCACCTCCCTTGCGCAGCACCCGGTAAATTTCTGCAATCCCCTGGTCGAGGTTCTCAAAATTACGCACCCCGTAACCGATGGTTATGGCATCGAAGGATTCCGGTTCGAAAGGCATGGCTTCAGCTGAAGCCGTTTGTAATGTTATGAGGTGTGATGCGTTGCGGGCAGCAATTTTTTCACGCCCCACTTCCATCATCTTGGTTGATATATCGATACCGATAACCTGCTCCGGATCCAGGCGTAGCGCTTCCAGTGCGAAATCGGCAGTGCCTGTGGCAATATCAAGGATACGTTTGGGTTTCACATGACGGAGCATTTCTACAGCTTCTTTCCGCCAGTTGCGGTCGATACCAAAGGTCATGATCCGGTTCAACAGGTCATACCTGGGTGAGATGCTGTCGAACATCTTCTCCACCTGCTTGCCTTTATTTTCAGCTGAAGCGGAATCGGGAACAATATTTTCAGTCATTGGTTTATTTACAGCCACGGTTTTATTTCAGGCGCAAAAATACGCTTAATTATTTATGTAATGTGCGTGCGAAACAGTTGCGTGCATGGGAAAACAGGTTGGGATATCTTTTCGGAGTTGCGCATTGCTCATGGGTTTCGGTTTTGTTTTTCCTCATCGCTTTTGTGTAGATTTGCCGGGTACATGCAACGGATTGCTGCCATACTATTAATTCTGCTGGGTCTCCGGGGGCACGCTCAGGTAGTAAGTGTAGATTACCTTATGGGCGATAAGCAACAACTGATTGATGTGTACAAACCGGACAAATCGGTTCCCAACATTGTTCTTAAAATGAAGTTTGCCGATGACTCCATTCTGAATCCACAGGTAATACGTGCATTGAAGGGAAAAGCGGTAAGTGAGATCCATCTGGTGTACTCGGAATACAGACAGGTATCGAATTTTGACCAACCCGAACTGAACCGAACACGGCTGGAAAACCTGAAGAAGATCGCTCCGGAAATTTTCAACTCTACTACCATTAAATGGAAATTCATTGCACAAACCGGTTGCCGTAACCCTGAACAATGTGAGAAATATTTTCATGGATTTGTTATATTTTTTCAATTGCCAACCACCAAGGAAACAGCAAAGAAAGATGCCGAATTCCTTGATAAAAACTTCAAACTGGAACCGGTAGATACTATTGAAGAAGTGAAGAAAAAACGGGTAGTGGTAGATCATTACTATGTGCCCAAAGCCAAATGGAAACAACGCAAGGGCATTACCTATAAAACACCCGGCATATGGAACCGTAAACGTAAAAATGTATACGATACCCTGCTTGTTCACAACAAACGTGTCATCTATGATTATCCGTTCAAATACTATATGACGAATAAAAAGTACTTTACCGACAGTACCATTTTTAAGGTGTTCGAACGAAATCCGAAATGGAACAAAATGCTGCTGGTAACGGATATCACCGGGAGTATGACGCAGTATATTCTGCAAATACTTGCGTGGACATCAGTAGATTCCAATCTGAAACGCGTACGCACCATGGTGGTGTTTAATGACGGGGATAATAAGCCCGATATGGCAAAGCAAATGGGTAGTACCGGGGGTATTTATTTTATTTCTCCTACTTCTGCCGAGTATGTTTTCAAGGAGATCCGGAAAGATATGAACAAAGGGAACGGAGGGGGAGATATACCGGAGAACGACATGGAAGCACTCATTGCCGGTTTCCAGTATTGCAAAGATTGTTCGGAAGCCTTTCTTATTGCCGACAATACCAGTGACTGCCGCGATTTCCCGCTTCTATGGAAGATCAAAAAGCCGGTGCATATCATTTTGTGCGGTACCGGCGACGGGGTGAATATTCAGTATCTGGAAATGGCCCGGCGAACGGGTGGGAGTGTGCATACCATTGAGCAGGATATCACCGACCTGCAGCGGCTTAATGAAGGGGACACCTTCACAATAGGCAAGCAGAAATTTATGCTTAAAGACGAAAAGTTCGTGTTAACACGCTGATTTTCTATTTGTTTTTAATGGTGTCACCCTTAACCGGTGCATTCGGGTCATTCACGATATCACTATCGTCTGTACTGTTTACCATCTTCAACAGTTCATCTTCACTCGAGTCCATGGCATGCTGGGTTTGTTTTTCAAGTGAATCAAGACGAGCCTTTTCAGCTTCTTTGGATGCATTCGACTGGCATGAAAATAGTAAAAATGTAAATCCCAGAAGGAAACAGGCGTTTATCAGGTGGCGTTTCATAGTTGGCAGGTTATAAGGATCGAACGTTAAATGTAGAAGAATATTTTGTGCATGACTGTAAAATGCACTATTTTCGCGCCACAAAATTAATCATTAAATCACAACACGGATCATGAAAATCAAATTTTTAAGTATCGCTGCTATTGTTACCTTCTTTTTAGCTTCATGCGGAGGTGTAGACAAGGAACTGGTTAACAACATCACTTCTTTTGACACCGACTGGAAGGCTGTTTCTACTTCATTTACCGGCATGGCCGATTCGATCAAAACCGAAGCCGCCGACCTGGTAAAATCGTGCGATGAGACCTGCTCAATGGAATGTAAAGACAAAAAGATGGCTGCTCACATGGATTCTTGTAAAAAAGAATGCGATATGAATAAAGCAGATATCACATCGTTGCTGAACAACATGACTGATTTTAAGTCAACCACCATTGATAAGATCACAGCCGACTTTACTGCCTGGAAGGACAAAGTGATGAAAGGTGAGATCAAAACCGAAGAAGCTACCAAAGCACTGGCTGAATACAAAACCAGCCTTACCAATGCAAAAGATCAGATCGCTGCCTTCCGTACCAGTTTTGCCGACCTGAAAAACACCTGTATGAGCAAATGTGAAGATGTAAAATCGTGCTGCTCTGCTGAAAAGAAAGATAAATAGTTAATAAATAGTTTTTTTAAAAAAGGCCATCGCGAATACGATGGCCTTTTTTTTTACATTTGCAGTATGTCAGAAATCAATCAGGAAATCATATCATCACGGGCCCCTGAGCCTGTGGGCCTCTATCCGCACGCACGTCGTGTCGGCAACCTGTTATTCCTCTCCGGGGTGGGGCCCCGGGAGCGCGACATAAAGCATATTCCCGGTGTGGATCTGGATGAATTCGGCGATATTAAAAGCTACAATATTGAGCGTCAGTGTCACAGCGTATTCCGCAATGTGCGTTACATTCTGGAAGAAGCCGGAAGCAGTTGGGACAACATTGTAGATGTTACCGTTTTCTTGACGAACATGAAGAATGATTTCGAAACCTTTAACCGGCTGTATTCGGAATATTTTAAAACCAATATGCCGTGCCGAACCACGGTGGAAGTAAACCGTTTGCCTACACCTATTGCCATTGAGCTAAAGGTTATTGCCATTATCTAATCATTTACTAAACACCTTTGTAACGTGAAGAAAAGTATAGCCTTTCTTTGTTTTTCTGTTTTTATGGTTGGTGCCGTGTATGCACAGATTAAAACCATTTATTACAATAGTACCTGGCAGGAAGTTTCCAAATCGGCGTATTATCAGTACTACCGGGAAGTATTTAAAACCGATAGCGGATATCTTGTAAAAGACAAATACCGGGATGGAAACCTGCAGATGGAAGGGCTGTATTCGGATAAAAAACTGAAAGTTAAAAACGGCTATTTTACATACTATTCCCAGTTCAACGGCAAATCGTATGAAGGCCGTTATGAAAAAGGCAACAACGTGGGGCAGTGGAAGGAATACAGCGACAGGGGGCTGCTCTCTTTCGTTAAAAATTATGATACGGACGGGAAACTCGACGGGCCATATATTTCTTATTTCGACAATGGAGTGGTAAATTACCGGGCCAGCTATACACATGGTAAAGTAGCCAGTGATACGGTAATTTATTTTGATTCATTGGGGTTTGCCACCGATACCGCCTTGTACAACGCCGCAGGGAACCGATACGGCAAAGCCCGGATTTATTACACAGGTGGCGGAAATATACTGAGCGCCATTGTAACCTATAATGAGGATCAGCTCGATGACACCTGTTTTTATTATTACCGTAACGGGAAGTTGAGTACCTGGGAACTTTACAATGAAGGGAAACTGGAAAAAAATCAATGCTTCGATATGAACGGGAACCCGATTGGCTGTCCCGATAAGGTGTATAACCCACCCACCGTTGATGATGAAAAGTCGGTAGGTGATTATCTTCAGCAAAAGATCATTTACCCGAAAAAAGCCAAAGAAGATGGTGCCGAAGGTTCCGTGAAGTTTTCATTTCAGATCGATACACTGGGCAATGTGCATGATCTTATCATTATTGAAGCTGTACACCCTTCGTTTAAGAAGCAGATCGAAAAAGTGGTTGGCAGTATGGACCGGCTCACTCCGGCTATTTATCACAACCGCAAAGTCAACGAGTATAAGTTATTCACGTATACCTTCCGTCTCAACTAGCCCGTTTCCTTAAAACAGGATCAGTTTCTGTATCAACTGTTCTTCTGCTGTCTTCACGGTAAGGAAATACATCCCGGGTGCAAATTCATCGGGACGTATTGCAGTACTTTCATCTTCAATCTTCATCTCAAGTAATACCTGTCCGTTGCTATTGGTAATGGTGCACGTTGCCTCACTTCCCGACGGAATACTGATATACAATGGCGACAACCGGTTCATGAAATCAGCCGTATGCGAAAGAATAATGTGTGATGCTTCCTTACCGGCAACCAGTCCACTGGCCCAGGGCAGGATATGGGTTTCCTGAAATGTTTTTAAAATGACACCGGCATTGATGCCGCCGAATAATGCGGTATCGGCCTTCATCACCAGACGTGCCGCATCGGGCATCGAAAGGTTGGGTGACAAATAGGAAATGAATTCCAGGATCAGGCGGTCGGTGGTGTTTTTCCCGAGTTTGAAATAGATACGCATCAGTGCACTCGACCATATCTCAGCGTTCTGATAAAAGTCGGCTGTAAGCGCCTGAGGGTATATTTTTTTACTGGCCACATCACGTCCGGTCCAGAGAAGGGCCGGATTGTTTCCATCCCAGTAGGCAAACTTTCGCCATCCGAAAGAATCGATACTCATCTTATAGGATGTTGCCATATAATCGCAGGTGCCTTCTTCAATGGCCGCTCTTTCCTGTCCAATATTGCTTGCCGGTGCCAGAAACTCCCGGATGCTGTGTGTGTATTCATGAATGATAACTTCCGCATCTTCTGCATCGTCGATGCCACCGGTGCCAAAAACCAGGCCCCAGCCGGGAACATACGACGACTGTTCTTCTTTGGTGCCATGAGCGTCGAACACCATCGACATAAAACCCAGATTCGGCATGCCAAGGCTGCCGAGGTACTCACGGAAACTGGTAACATGATACAGCACCATCACATCCTCAAATTCATGCTGATGACGGGTATAATCAAATACGGTATCATGCACTTTATATACAGGGTCGTAAGAAGTGAAGTTGTTCCATTTGCCCGAAACCAGATATTTGTTGCCAATGGTAAACGTGTCGTTGCTATACCGGCATTTTACATTTTTCCATTGACGCTCGGCGTTGAGCACCGCCACATCACTGTCGTTATAGTCCAGGTAAGGCACTGTATAGGTTTTATGAGCCGTAGTGATAGGGTCGGTATTGAATACCCTTACCCGTACGGTACTGTCGGCATTTTTTGCATGCTGGGCAGCATCGTAGCGGTATAGTTCATTGCCTGCTTTGTCTGAAAATATCTCCCATTGATGCAGCCCCTCTCGTTCAAAAAGCGTGTTTTGTTTCACCTGGGTCCAGGTATTATTAGCAAACAACCATAGGTAGTCTTTTTCAACGGGTTGCAGAGATGGTAAATCCGGAAACAGTGAGGCTGTAACTGAGAAGCTGCGGGTATTGTTGAGAAGCGTTACAATGGCATAACTCCCGAATACATCCAAACCCGATGCGGTTTGAATAAACTGATAGGTAACCGAATGGCCGGTGGTTGCGGTATGTACAAGGCGAAACGGACAATGGTAATGCATTTCAAGGAGTTGTCCCAGCGCAGAGGCATTCGATGTATTGCAGCATTCAAGCGGAAAGTAATGAACAGAATGTAAGGTACTGCTTAATGCAGCAGAGGTATTCTGGGCCTTCAGCATCCCGGTGCTGATAACGAGGCATATAAAGAGCAGTTTATTCACAGGATCAAATGTATTTAATTAGTCGAAGAAATACCAAAGGGAGGTTGCATGAAAGAAAAAAAGCAGTGGATCCGATGGGATACACTGCTTTTTTTACAGCTTTCTGACAAGGTGTGATTAAACGGTATTGATTTTTATTTTCTTACCAATTTCAACCACATCGTTCTTAAATTGTTTATCGGTTTCCATCAGGTCGTTCACGGTTTGACACGCATGAATTACGGTGCTATGATCGCGTCCTCCGAAGAACATACCAATGGTTTTCAGCGATGATTTGGTGAGGTCTTTGGCATAAAACATGGAGATCTGACGGGCCTGTACAATTTCACGTTTTCTGGTTTTTGATTTCACCAGGTCAACCGATATCTTGTAATAGTCACACACTACTTTCTGGATGTAATCAATGCTTATTTCACGGCTTGAGTTCTTCACGAAATTCTTTATCATCTGTTTGGCAAGGTCGAGATCGATCTGACGGCGGTTCAGGGAGGCCTGAGCCAGTAGGGATATCATGGCACCTTCCAGTTCGCGAATATTGGTATTGATATTATGTGCTACAAATTCAACTACATCCTGAGGTAACTGTACCCCTTCCTGATACATTTTATGTTTCAGGATTTCAATACGGGTTTCAAAATCAGGTGTGGTAAGTTCTGCACTGAGTCCCCATTTAAAGCGGCTCAGTAAACGCTCATCCATTCCTTTGAGGTCTTTCGGAGCACGGTCGGAAGTAAGAATCAGTTGCTTGCCCGACTGGTGCAGGGCATTGAAAATCTGGAAGAATATTTCCTGTGTCTTTTCGCGTCCGCTTAAAAACTGCACATCATCCATGATGAGCACATCGATATACTGGTAGAAGTTCATGAAGTCGTTGAACTTCTCATTCTTCATGCTGTCAACAAACTGATTGGTGAACTTATCGGCACTTACATAAAGAACTACTTTGTTTTTATGCAATTGCTTGATCTGATTGCCAATGGCATGCACCAGGTGCGTTTTGCCCAATCCAACCCCTCCGAAAATCATGAGCGGGTTAAAGGCTGTGCCGGCCGGTTTTGAGGCTACGTTCTGACCGGCGGTACGTGCCAGACGGTTGCTTTCTCCTTCAATAAAATTCTCGAACACATAAATCGGATTCAGATTGCTCTCAATATTGTATTTCTTAATGCCCGGGATCACGAACGGATTAATGAAGGTATTGCCCACATTCATTGGAATGTTCACTTCATTA
>JBGAVF010000153.1:0-7381 GCA_044228315.1 Bacteroidia bacterium
GAGGCCTCACTTCCTGCCATAAAAAACGTCCCTGCCCGGCCTTCGATAAAAATTATCAACCCGATAATTCACCTACCAAATACGACAAGCACGGGCTGGTGAAGAAGAAAAAACGGTTGTTTTAAAAACGGGTTAGCGACCGGTGAATTCCGCTTTGCGCTTCTCTACAAAAGCCGACATGCCTTCCTTCTGATCGTGGGAGGCAAACAGCATATAGAAATTCTTGCGTTCAAATTCAAGCCCTTCACTGAGTGTGCTGTCGAAGGCTTTATTCACACTTTCTTTTGCCAAACGAACCGCCAGCGGGGAAAGTTCTGCGATCTCTTTAGCCAGCGTAATGGCTTCTTTCAGGTAGTATTCAACCGGCACCACACGGTTTACCAGGCCGAGCTGAAGGGCCTTGTCGGCGCTAATAAATTTGCCGGTAAGCACCATCTCCATAGCATTCACCTTTCCTACTGCACGAGTCAGACGTTGGGTCCCACCAGCACCGGGCATTACCCCGATCTTTATCTCCGGCTGTCCGAACTGGGCCGATTCACTGGCAATGATCATATCGCACAGCATGGCCAGTTCGCAGCCTCCTCCGAGGGCGAAACCCGAAACCGCTGCAATAATTGGCTTTTTGGTCTTACGTATGGCATCCCAGGTGCTGAACTGATCGATCTTCAGCATATCTATTGCATTCAGATCCTGCATCTGTTTAATATCGGCACCTGCGGCGAACGCCCGTTCACTGCCGGTAATGATGATACAACGGATATTTTCATCGGCATCCAGCAGCGCAAGTCCGGCTTTCAGTTCCTGCATCAGTTGCAGGTTCAGGGCATTCAGTTCACGCGGACGGTTCAGGCGAAGAACGGCATAATGTTCAGCCACATTTGGCTCAATAATTACATATTGCATGGGGCAGCGTTTCTTAGGGGTATTTTATGCAAAGAAAATAAAAACTTAATTCTGAAATGCTTATTTTTGCTCTTGCTATGAACAAAATCAAGGTTCTGCTTGCAGTTATCAGTGGTATTTTTATTCTTACCACATGTGCATCCTGTCATAAAGACGGATGTCCTAAATTCGAGATCACTTCCCGTTTTTAGTATCGGAAAATCACCTGTGCCGCTTCAGTAAAGCAGGTTAGTTTCTTCAATAAATCTCAGAATTTCATCACGTCCGGCACCGGTTTCTGCCGATGTTATAAACTGTTGCGGAAGTTCTTCCCAGTATTCCAGCATCGACTTCCGTATCGCTTCCACATTGCGTTTCATGGTTTCTTTGCCCCCCTTGTCGAATTTGGTGAAAGCAATCACAAAAGGGATCCCGTTCTCTCCCAGCATATTCATAAACTCGAGGTCGTTTTTTTGCAGTGGGATCCGTGAGTCGATGAGAAGAAACACACACATCAGGTTTTCCCTTTTGAAAATGTATTCACGGATCATGGTTTCCCATTTGGCACGGCTGTCTTTCGATATCTTGGCGTAACCATACCCCGGCAGATCGACCAGGTTCCATTGGCCGGCAATGTTAAATAAATTGATGGTTTGTGTTTTTCCGGGCGTGGACGACACCTTCGCCAGGGAACGGTTTCCCACCAGCATATTGATCAGCGATGATTTGCCTACGTTGCTGCGGCCAATAAAAGCATACTCAGGCTTGTTCCCGTCGGAGAGTTTCGATGGGTCGGTTTGGCTGCTTATAAATGTAGCCGATGGAATATTTTTACTTTCCTTCAAGGGCATGTTGTAGTTTTTCTACGAAGATAAGAGATGCCGGGCACCGTGATACATTATCGCCGATGGTTTCAGAAATATCATTGAAATCTTTGCGCTGAAAGTGCGGGAAAAGACGGCAATCGGCCGGGCGTATCTCGTATACATCGCACTTGTTATCGGTAAGGTTGAGATGCTGGCAGGGTGTGTTCTGATTTACAATATCACCGGTATCTTCTTCAATGTAAAGGTACTTATCGAAGTATTCCTTGTATGTCATTCCTACATGTGAAGCAATACGTTTAACCTCGGCCTTTTTAAAGGTGGGTGTCATTTTTTTGCAGCAATTGGCACAGGCAAGGCAATCCACTTCATTCCAGGTTTCAGTGCCAAGGGTTTTATTGGTGCTTAACAGGTTTTTGGGTTTTTTGCGCGCCACTTTTTTCAGGAATTTCAACAGATCCTTTTTCTTCTGCCGGCCCCGGCGTTCATAATAGCCTACGTTTAATGGGTTGGTCATGTACGGTTTGTTCTAACTTAAATAAATGAAATATTGAATTTTTGTGCCAGTTGTTTCAGGTCGTTAACCACATTCTCATTCAGGGGAATGCCGTGAATCTCGCGTTCCTTTTCTGCTTCGTATTCCGGTTCGCCGGGAATGATCACCGGCTGGTTTTCATGCACCCGGTGAGCCTCTTTGAATGCCCTGATCCACTGATCCATATTCTTTTTAAAATCGGCTGCCGGTCGAAATGCATCAATACGGATAGCCCCAACAAAATGCCCGATCCCTTCACCGGGCAAATTGGCCAGCGGCTCCAGAAAAGCTACGAAGGGCGGAACCCATGGGCCATAATTGGCGCCGCTGAGTACACCGCAGAAAATATCGACCACCGACGAGAGGCCAAACCCTTTGTGAGATCCCGTAGGAAAACGGCTGCCCAACGGAAGCAATGAGCCCCCTTCTTTAAGGCCGGAAGCATTGATGGTATCCGACCCTTCTCCGGTTTGTACCCAGCCCGAAGGAATATCCTTACCGGAACGCTGGGCAATTTCGAGTTTGCCGTTGGCTGCGGCACTGGTGGCCATATCAACCACTACCGGAGGAAATGAGCCGGACGGGAATACAAAACACATGGGGTTTGTGCCCAGCATGCGCTGGGTGCTATAGGTGGGAGCCACCAGCGGACTGGCATTCGTCATAGCGATCCCGATCATGTCATGAGGCAATGCCTTCATGGCATGATAAGCCGCGATGCCGAAATGATTGCTGTTGTTGATGGCGGTAAAACCACATCCGTAAACCAGTGCTTTGCTGATCGCGATCTCCATGGCATACGGTGCAGAAACGAGGCCGAGGGCCTTGTCAGCATTCAGATTGGCGGTAGTGAATGTCTCGTGCTCGATCCTAAATACCGGAGAGGTATTGATCCGTTCCTTTTCCCATAGTCTTACATACCCCGACAATCGGGCAACTCCGTGTGAGTCGATCCCTCTCAGATCCGCCTTTAGCAGCACATCAGCTGCCAGTGAGGCATGTTCCGGTGAGCAGTTCATCTTTTCAAATACCTGCACGGTAAAGGAACGCAGAAGCTCTTCAGTTAGAAATATCATGGGCGGGCAAAAATACAATTTGTAAGTACCTGTTCCGGAAAAAATAATCGGAACCAGGAAATCAGAATACAGGTTTGATTGGCTATTTTTGAATCGTCACGTAGAACCATGAAGCAATTGACCCGATAATCCTCAAAGATCTATGGAAATTCCCCGCCCGCCTTTGCCTCCGTTTACCGAAGAAACCGCACGCCAGAAAATCCAGATGGCTGAAGATGCCTGGAACAGTAAGGACCCGGAAAGGGTTTCGAAAGCCTACACACCTGATAGCGAATGGAGAAACCGGAATCAATTTATACATGGCCGTGATGAGATCGTTGCCTTTTTGAAAGCGAAATGGGCAAAGGAGCTTCATTACAAACTTAAAAAAGAATACTGGGCCCATACAGATAACCGTATTGCCGTGCGGTTTGAATATGAGTACCAGGATGCTTCCGGGCAGTGGTGGCGTGCGTATGGCAACGAAAACTGGGAGTTCGATGCAAATGGTTATATGCAAAAACGATTCGCCAGTATTAATGATCTGGCTATTTCCGCTTCAGAACGTAAGTTCTTGTAGTGAAAAAGGAAACGCACCTGCGTTGGCTGCATAGCGCCTCTTCAACTGCATCTCGCGTAATGCCATTAAATTTTCAATCCACCCATTCCTCGGAGCCATACATCTTTTCAAATACCTGAATGGCAAGTTGTCTCATGGTTTACTGAAAGACAGCTCATCGGCTGACAGAAAGCCAATTCAATGCAATAGGCGATATTCCCTATGATTTGGAAGGGAGTGTGTTACTGAAATAATAATGTACCTGTTGCGACAGGGTGCTGAGTACCTGAGGGAGCTGTTTTACATCAGGGCCTTTGGTCATGATAGTGATCAGATACGTTTTGTTTCCGGCGTACACAATGGCGCTTTCATGCAGTTCTTTTGTGTTGGGTAGCAGGGAGTATTCCCCAAACTTATGGGCAACCGTAATGTTTTTCGGCAAACCGTTTTTTATACCAAGCTCAAAATCTGAACGGGTAAGCAACAAGAGTGCTTTTTCCGAGTTCGACTCGTTAAGGTACGAAGCATTATATAAGATGCGCATTAGTTTTGAATAGTCACGGCTGCTCAGCATATAATTTGAAAACGGACGAACCGGTTTCGGAATGTTCAGCTTGTTGAAAATATCGCTTAGGGCATTGTCGTCAATCTGATAATCGAGTAATGAAGTAGCATAGTTGTCAGAGTTTACAATCATGCGTTCCAACAAGTCGTTGACGGTGTAAGGTACCCCCGGCCTGATGTTCTTTTCTTCAAAGGTTTGCCCCGGAGCTTTCTGGTCTTTACTCAGCATCAGTTGCCGGTTCAGAATTCCAGGGTCTGATTCCGAAAGCTTGAGGTAATAAATGAGTACTGTGATTTTCATGAGGCTGGCCGGATGAAACATTTCATCTGCATCGATATCAATCCAACTCGAGTTGCTAAAGTCGCGCACATATATCGAGGCGCTTTGCAAAATGTTTTTCTCACGGAAACCGGCCACGGTGCTTTGAAGTTGTGTTTTCAGTTCCTGCAATTTCATCGACTCCTGGTCAATATCATAGAGCAATACAGGTTGGGTGAGTTTGTTCTTGTTCTGTCTCGTCACATGGAAGTATGAATAAATGTCGGTTGTTTCTGTATTGTTTGGCGAAGCGGTAATACTTGGTTTTTTGGAGTCGGGGTGCTGTTTGGATTTCACAAGGTATTCACTGCCGATCCCGATGCTAAAGGAAGCCAAAATGATCAATAAAAATAGTGGTGCGGACAGGCTTATTCTTACACGTGTTTTTACCGGAACAGGTTCCGACACTTTTTGAATCCGGGGCAGTTGTTTTTTCATATTCAGTCATTTGACACTTTAAATTCAGAAAGGTTGTATTTACTGAGTTCAAAATTGTATTAAATTTTACGTTGCATGGTTAGAATGAATGCCTTTATGCAACAAAACGATTGATTTGAGTCACGTTTCTTAAGCATCGCATGTAAGTGATTATGCCCCCGAATTTAAATTTATCAGGAGGGTAATTTGTCATGCCTGTAGCACACGTGTTGTCTTTCTGCTGTTTCCCTTACTTTTTATGTTTGTCAGAAACACGGTCATTATGAATTAATTATCCTATCTTTGTGCCCGTAACCGGAAAGTTTATTGTAAACCGGTACGCGTTTAAACACATTCAGTGATCTGCAAAAGCCAACGGGCCGGGTACCAACCCATCAGCCCCGAGCCGGCAAAAAACAAAACGAAGCGACTCAGGCTTCATCTGTAATAGCTCCCGGAATTTTTCTATCCCCTACAATTGACGTTTAAACAACAAAAGAATTCTTTTTCATCGGACCGGTGAGACTGAACCTTTATAATTATACCCGGTCCGAAATTTATTTATGTATTTATGTCATTTGAAAATTTGAATTTAATTGAGCCCATCCTTCAGGCGTTGAAAACAGAAGGATACACAACACCCACACCCATTCAGACCCAAGCCATTCCGCATGTATTAAATCACCGCGACATTCTGGGTTGCGCGCAAACCGGTACCGGTAAAACGGCCGCATTCGCTATTCCCATCATTCAGTTATTGTCGCAGAACAAGCCGGCACCGGGCAAGCGAATCATCCGCAGCCTTATTCTTACCCCTACGCGCGAACTCGCCATTCAGATCGGCGAAAGTTTTGCCAGTTATGGACGTAATACCAGCTTGCGTTACCATGTCATTTTTGGTGGTGTAAGCCAGGTAAGTCAGGTAGATGCTATCCGCAACGGTGTGGATGTGCTAATTGCCACGCCGGGCCGTTTACTCGACCTTATGAATCAGAACATCATCCATCTTAATACCATTCAGTTTTTTGTGCTCGATGAAGCCGACCGCATGCTTGATATGGGTTTTATACATGATGTAAAAAAGGTGATTGCCAAATTGCCTTCAAAGCGTCAGTCATTATTCTTCTCGGCAACCATGCCCCCTGTGATTCAGGAACTGGCTGATACCATTCTTGTAAACCCAGTAAAAGTGGAAGTAACTCCGGTTTCAAGTACCGCCAACACCATCAATCAGGCTATTTATTTTGTTGATAAGGAAAACAAGAAGAACTTGCTGGTGGAGGTACTGAAAGATAAAAAAATTGATCGTGCACTGGTGTTCACACGTACCAAACACGGAGCCGATAAGGTTGCCAAAGATCTTTCAAGCAAAGGCATTATTGCCCAGGCCATACACGGGAATAAATCGCAGAATGCCCGGCAGAATGCATTGAATAACTTTAAGGCGAAGTCAACACGCGTATTGGTGGCCACTGATATCGCTGCCCGTGGTATCGATATAGATGACCTTACCCATGTGATCAACTTTGAGTTACCCAATATTCCTGAGTCCTATGTGCACCGTATCGGTCGTACCGGGAGGGCAGGTGCCAGCGGCATTGCCATAGGTTTTTGTGATGCTGAAGAAAAGGAATACTTAAAGGATATCCAGAAGCTTATAGGGAAACAGATACCGGTGCTTGAAAACCATTTGTATCCACTGATGAATCACAACGTGGTGAAGGCACCTCCCAAACCGCAGCGTCCTTCCCGTGGCAGCGCCCAACGTAACAATACTGGCCGTCCCGATAAAAAAGGGGCACCATCAAATTCCGGCTTCGTTCGCAGCGCCGAGAATCAGGGGAAAAACCGTTCCGACCGTCAGCCATGGCATTCGGATAAAAGACATCAGGGACGGTAATTCGATTTGATATCTACTATAGAAAGGGGGCTGAGCATTTCAGCCCCTTTTTTATTGAATGATGCATTTAATGCTTTGTGTGCTTTCTTCTCCCTCAATCACCAGAAAATACATTCCGGCTGGGATGCCCTGAATCGTTATCTCAGCATGTGTTGATGAAATAGTGAAGCGTTGTATTTCCCGTCCGTCCAAAGCATAAAAAACAACCGTCGCTTCATTGAATGGAGTGGTTCGTTTTACACGTAATTTTCCTGATGCCGGATTGGGAAAAACCATCCAATCATTGCCTGCTCGTGACGTTGAAGCCACCCCGGAACCTGCGC
>JBGAVF010000154.1:0-3053 GCA_044228315.1 Bacteroidia bacterium
AGATGGGTGTATATGAGCATGAACCACCGGTATCAATTTTAATACGCATGATCTCAATATTGGATGCTGAAATACACGGAACCACACTTGTTGTGTTATTTTGGGTAGCGGCTACCGTTAAAGGAGTGGAAGAAAAGGTTTTATATGTAAGGTTATCAATATGAATATCGTTTCCATACATTGACCTTCCGGTGATGATAATGTAATTTGTATTGGTATTGAAAGAAGCGGGAACAATCCATGAATACTTATACCAACCTGCAGTTGTAACCGGATACGGACCGGAGAAATTACGATATACTGATCCAAGCAACGTTGCCGCTGTAGTACTGGCGGTTGTATTAATATACACTGCAATACTGTCGTACGTAGTTGAATAACCATTTTCACGGTATACCCATAACGATACAGTATCACCCAAACCGCAACGTGCTGATTTGTCGATTACCGGTGTAACCAGTGTGGCAACACCTGATGAAACTGACCAGCTGTTCAATACTGCCATACCGGCACCGCTTTGCGGAGAAACACCTGAAGGCCAGTTACTGCTGGTTAAACGTGACCAGTTCAGGCCTGTAACACCATCCGGTGTGTTGGTCCAACCGGTAGGTGGAAATGTAGTACCATCAAAACTTTCAGTGACAGAAGTCTGGGCTGAAAGCGCTAATGAAACGATCATCACAATGGCTGTAAATGATAATTTCAAACGGTTTCGAAATAACGTGTACAAATTATTCATAATAAGAGGAATTAAAATTACTTTTTTGGGGTTTGTTTTTGTTAGTTTTACAAACTCTAGGCAATTTTACGGCATTTGAACCGATATTAAAAACAAAATATTTTACAAAAAACCGAATATTGACAATGTTTTTCAGGCTTTTACCCCGAATTTCAAAAACTAGTCGAATCCTTAATAAGTCCATTTTACCAACAACATTCAGAATCCGGTTAAGCATCGGTTAACTTATGCATATTGAATATTCGAAGCATATCGCATGAAACCCTTCATGATCAAAGGTTTTAGCTCACATACCTCTTCACTTCCCCAACTTTTAAACACGCTTTCAATTTGTCATATTTCAGATAACAATTCCGCGATAAAACAGGCAGTTACCCGATGAGAAGGTCTTTTAATCAATCCCTTTGTTCAATTCATTCGCATAAAAATAAAAAGTTAAAAATGTGATGTGTTGGTTCTTCCTGCTTCAATTATGCAATTTGTACCAATCCAGATGCATTTACATTAAATTTGCACCTTTCCGAAAAAACCACCTTGCCAGATCTTAACCATATTACCCGTTCACCTTCGCTTACCGACAGTTTTCAACGCATTCACAACTACCTGCGTATCTCACTGACCGATAAATGTAATATGCGTTGCAAGTACTGCATGCCGCATGAAGACATGCATTTCTTTCCCACCAAACAACTCATGACGGCTGAAGAGATATTCCGGATGGCTCATACATTTGTTGCACTGGGAGTGCAGAAGATACGACTCACCGGCGGTGAGCCGTTGCTTAGGACCGATGCGAATGATATCCTGCAAAAACTTGCTTCATTGCCGGTAGAATTACTGCTCACCACCAATGCCGTTCACCTCGGCCAGCAAATGGATATGCTGTGGCATAACGGAATACGGTCGGTGAACATCAGTATCGACTCATTGCAGGAATCCCGCTTTAATGCAGTTACCCAGCGCAATTATTTCGGGCGCGTAATGAATAACATCTATGCCGCCATCGAATATGGCTTTCATGTGAAATTGAATGTGGTTGTGATGCGCGACTTCAATCATGATGAACTGTGTGACTTTGTTTCCCTGACCAGGGACCTTCCGGTTCATGTGCGCTTTATTGAGTTTATGCCGTTCGACGGAAACGGATGGACCACCCGTCAGTTGTATTCATACCAGGACATGCTCCAATCGATACGCAATGAATTCACAGTTGAGAAGATTGCAGATGCACAACACAGCACCGCAAAAAAATATCAGGTACCCGGCTTCACCGGCACGTTTGCTTTTATCACCACCATGTCAGAAGTGTTCTGTGGCGACTGCAATCGTTTGCGACTCACCGCCGATGGTAAAATGAAAAACTGTTTGTTTTCGGCTACCGAAACCGATCTGCTCTCGGCACTGCGAAACGGGGAGGATATCAGGCCCCTTATCTGCGCCTGCATTGCCGATAAAAAGGCAAGCATGGGCGGACAAACCAACCCAATGGAAATGATCAACCGGAGTATGATACAGATCGGCGGATAATATCAA
Organism: Bacteroidia bacterium; assembly: GCA_044228315.1. Classification (GTDB taxonomy): domain Bacteria; phylum Bacteroidota; class Bacteroidia; order UKL13-3; family UKL13-3; genus CAINMV01. The sequence goes on from JBGAVF010000154.1 coordinate 2,273, forward strand.
ACCCTGCTGATGGCGTCATAATCTTCAAGTTCAATATGTGGTGTGATGTAATGATCTTTCACCGCTTCTTCTTTCATCAGATCGGTACTCAGGTATTTTTTATTGCTATCACTGAAAATGGTCACCACGGTTTTATCGGCACCGTATAAATTCTGCAACTGAACCGCCCCCAGGAAATTGGCACCGGACGAGATACCGACAGCCAGACCAAGTTTTGAGGCCAGCTTACGGGCCATTAAAATGGAATCTCCATCGGATGCCTGTATCACGGGATCCAGTTTATCGAGTTGCACTATATCCGGAATGAATTCATCGGAAATGCCCTGTATGCGGTGCGTACCGATCTTATGTCCGGTACTTAAGGTGGGTGATTCGGCCGGTTCCAGAGGATGTACTTTTATCTTTTCATTTTTTTCCTTTAGAAAGTTGCGAACGCCCATAACGGTACCACCGGTGCCAACACCCGCCACAAACGCATCGGGAGTGCGGTTAATGCTTTCAAGCTGCATCCATATTTCGGGGCCGGTGGTAAGGGTATGTGCCAGCGCATTGAACTGGTTTTTAAATTGCTTTGGCAGAAATACATTTTTGTCTTCCGCAGCCAGCTTTTCCGAAAGTGCAATGCTTCCCAGAAACCCTCCCTCGGCCTTGCTGATGAGTATGATCTCAGCACCCATGCTTTCAATGATGGCCATGCGTTCCTTACTCAGCCAGTCGGGCATTATGATCTTTACTTTGTGCCCAAGAGCCCTGCCAATAGCTGCAAATGAAATGCCCGTAT
>JBGAVF010000154.1:3108-7331 GCA_044228315.1 Bacteroidia bacterium
CTCCATGATGTACAAGGCCATCCGGTCCTTGATGCTGCCGGTGAGATTGTAATGCTCACTCTTCGCATAGATAATGCGGGGCTCCCCTTTATAGGTATAGTTGATCTCGAGCATGGGAGTATTTCCCACCATACTCCACAAATGCTGCATCTTGTCTTTTTTCCCGAAATGGCGGTGAATATGTTCCATAAGAAGATTGGGTTTCGGATTTGTTTACTGAAAACAAAGTAACATGGATTTCAAAGAGATAAATATGATTTGAGTCACACCCTGAAATGCAGGGGAATTCTATTTCTTCTTTCGTTTGAGGTGATATGTCTTATCGCCCTGAAATACATTAAAATGAAAGGTGAGACGCACGAAATTGAAATACGGTGAGTTCACCGGTGACTTGCCGGTTCTGGCCACTTCTGTTTTGGCAAAGGCATACGGCCATTTACCAAATTCGAAATTGGTTACCGCACTCATCTGGTCCCATTGCCAACCCACCCGGTACCCTACTGATGATTGCTTCATATTCTCAACAGTATAACTTTTACCATCAATAAGCATAGGTCCTGAAGCTGTTAATCCAAACAGTCCCTGAATATAAAACCGGGTAGAATAATGATAGAAATAATTATACCCGCCGTTGGCCACTTTGCCTTTCTTGGTTTTACGGTGCGTGATGCCAACATATATTCCGCTTGTCGACTGATTGGTATGATAAAATTTACCGTCGGGCGGCATCATTTTTACACCATTCGAGATCGGGAATTCAGCCGGATCATTGCCAAAGTAACGTGCAAAACTATATTCATGTACGCCTGCACCCAATCCCCAAAGCACCCTTTTGTCTACATACTCATTGAAATACTCGGTATAATTATATCCACCACCTGTGGTGATACGCACCTTACCTGATTTCATCTTTTCTGAAAAATAATATTCTGCGCCCCCTTCGAAAACAAAACCTTTGCTCTCCCTTTGCTTCGTAAGGATATCACTGAAGGGTACGAAAAAATTCCTTACATACCCTTTACGTGCCTGCACATTATAGTAAAGCTTGTCGTCCTTTAAAACACCTTCCACCATCACCCCGGCGGTCATGGGAACAAATAGCCGTTCAAAATTATAGATCGAAACGCTGATTTTGAATGGCGACAAATCGTGTGTCTTGTCTTCCGACTGTGAATGAACACCTGTGAATGAAAATACGAGAAGAATGATGATGAAGATCGGGTAGAAATTTCTCATATCAGATACTTGATTTAAGCTGTGTGAAAACTTTTTACAATACAATTCTATAAAAAAGTAATTACCAGTCAAAAAAAGCAGGAAAATAATTTTACGGTCCGGTATTTCTACACGATGAAAGGCTCTTAAGCAACAGGGTTCTTATACTTCCCTTTGCTTTTACGGATATTACAGGCTACCACCTTGTATTCCGGGCACATGGCTTCGCTGTCGGCAACACTCGAGGTGATGTTATTCAGCATGATCTCCGGAAAATGGAAGGTACTGCTAAGCACCCCCGGCTTTACCTCATCCGTGATCTTTGCCTTAATATCCACCTTGCCTCTTGCCGATTCCACACATACCATATCCCCGTCATTGATGAAATGCTTGCCGGCATCTTCGGCGCTTATCAGTAACACATCTTCGGTAAGGATATCGGCATTGCGGGTTCTGCGTGTCATGGCACCGCAGTTATAATGTTCGAGTTCGCGGTTCGTGGTGATGATGTACGGATAACTCTTTCCATTTTGCACCAGTTCCTGCGACTCTTTAAAATCGTTGTAAACGAATTTGCCTTTGCCCCGTTTAAATGTTTCGGTATGAAGTATTTCCGTATCGGCCCCATCCGGTGCCACCGGCCATTGCTTGCCGTTGTCGCCCAGTTCTTCCCATTTCACGCCGGCAAAAAACGGAACGATCTTCGAAATCTCCTGAAGCAATACCTGCGGATTGTAATCCGCTTGTTTGTATCCCATGCGGTTCATGATATCCACGATGATCTGTCCGTCGTATTTGGTGCCTTGCACCGGCGGAACCACCTGGTTTACGCGCTGAATGCGACGCTCTCCGTTGGTAAAGGTGCCGCTCTTCTCCAGGAAGCTTGCACCCGGTAAAATCACTGTTGCCAGCTTGGCGGTTTCCGTCATGAACAGTTCCTGAACCACAAACAGATCGAGTTTGTTCAATGCCGCCACCACATGATGTGTATTCGGATCGGTCTGTGCCATATCCTCTCCGATCACCCACAAGGCTTTGAGTTTATCATTCAAGGCAGCATCGTACATCTGAGGGATTTTCAAACCTATATGCAGGGGAAGTTTCGACTGATAAAAATCTTCGTACATGTTATGGTATTCCGGATTGGTCACATCCAGATATCCGGCCCCCTGATGCGGCTGACAACCCATATCGGCAGCACCCTGCACGTTGTTTTGTCCGCGCAACGGATTCACACCCACCCCTCTTCTGCCAATATTTCCGGTGATCATGGCCAGATCGGCAATGAGCATTACGGTGTAGGTTCCCTGTGAATGTTCGGTAACACCCAGCCCGTGAAACGACATGGCATTTTTTGCTGAGGCGTATGCAATGGCCGCTGCTCTTACCTTGTTCCGGTCCACGCCGGTTACCTGCTCCATGGCATCTATATCAAGGGCCAGAATACTCTTCTTGAATTCTTCGTATCCTTCGGTGCGTGATTCAATGAATGATCTGTCTTCCAGGTTTTCCTGAATAATATAATACAGCATCATATTCAGCAGGGCCACATTGGTACCCGGACGTAACTGCAGATGATGTTGCGCATACTTTGTCAGTTCTGTTTTGCGTGGATCGATCACGATCAGCGTCTTTCCCTTCAGCGCCGTTTGTTTGATCTTGGCTCCGGTTACCGGATGTGCATCGGTTGGGTTGGCTCCGATCACCATCATGCAATCGGTATATTTCAGATCGATGATGGAGTTGGTGGCCGCTCCGGTGCCGAAGGTACGCTGCATGCCGAGGGCCGTTGGAGAATGGCATACACGAGCACAACTGTCAATATTGTTGGTTCCGATCACCGCACGGATAAATTTCTGCATGAGATAATTCTCTTCGTTGGTACAACGGGCCGATGATATCCCTGCTATTGCATCCGCGCCATGCTGGTTTTTTATTTCCGTTAGTTTCGCTGCAATGAAATCGTAGGCTTCATCCCAGGTAGCCTCCACAAATTCACCGTTCTTTTTTATAAGCGGTGTGCGCAGTCGATCGGGATGATCGTAAAACGAGAAGGCGAACCGTCCTTTCAGGCAGGTATGCCCTCCGTTGGCAGCAGCATCATACGGTGCCTGAATCGATTTCACCTTACCGCCTTTAACGGCCACTTCCAGATTACATCCCACACCGCAATAAGTACATACGGTTCTTTCTTTAGTATCATACGCCACCGACTTGGATTCGAACACGTCGCTGATGGCGCTGGTAGGACAAGCCTGGGCGCAGGCACCGCAACTTACGCAATCACTTTCCTTGAAACTTACGTTGGCGCCTTTAATGATCTGTGTATCGAAGCCACGACCCGCCATACTCAACACGAATTGTCCCTGCACCTCATCACAGGCACGAACACAACGGAAGCAATTTATGCATTTCGAAAGGTCGGAGGTCATGTACGGATGGCTCAGGTCCTTCTTGCGGTCCAGATGGTTCTTTCCTTCCGGATAACGTACATCGCGAACACCCACACGGGCCGCTACGGTTTGCAGTTCGCAGTTGTTATTTACTTCACAGGTAAGGCAATCGAGCGGATGATCGGTGAGGACGAGCTCCACAATATTCTTACGCAGGGTTTGTACCCGTTCCGAATCGGGATAAATGTATGAACCCGGCATTACGGGAGTATGGCAGCTGGCCTGGGTTTTCACCGGACCGTTTTCTTTCAGTGCCACATCCACACTGCACACCCGGCAGGAGCCGAACGGATCCAGATTGGGGGCATCGCAAAGGGTAGGTACTGCATCCTTCTTTCCGGTAATGCGGCGAATAAATGCCAGAATGGTTTCTCCTTCGCGGAACTCATACGCCGTATTGTTGATATAGGCGATCTGTGTTTTCACTACCGTATTGCCCGGAGTATCCGTGCCGTTTTTCGGTTTTCCGTTCACCGTTTTTGTTTCCTGTGTTGTAACCGTTTCCATACGTTATGCTTTTGTAAAATAAGGCGATAGTTCTGATTCAAAATATTG
>JBGAVF010000155.1:0-1614 GCA_044228315.1 Bacteroidia bacterium
CGATCTGTTTGGTATGGGCATAGGGCGACTGGGCCTTTTCAAGTGTAGTGGTTTCGCTCACCGGCTGCTCTTTTGCATCGCCGTATACGCTGCACGATGAAGAAAAAACCAGGTTCCCGCAATTTGCGTTATGCATGATCTCAAGCAAACTCAACAGGCCATCCACATTGTTTCGGTAATAGGAAAGCGGGTTCTTCACCGAATCACCAACCGATTTATAAGCGGCAAAATGGATGACACCACTGAAAGGGGTGTTCTTGAATACTTCATGCAGTGCTGTTGCATCACACACATCTACGTTGTAAAATTCAGGGGTATAGCCAATGATCCGGGCAATGCGTTGCAGAAAATCGGGAGAGGCATTGCTGCAGTTGTCAACAATCACCGGAATAAAACCGGCCTCGTGAAGGGCCACCACAGTATGCGAACCAATATATCCTAATCCGCCGGTAACTAAAATTTTTTGTGTCATAGTGGGTCAGGCCGGAAACTCCGCTTCTTTTTCTTCCCTGAAAACGATATAGTTGGTGCCAATAAAATTTGCGATGGTGCTGATACCGGTAGCGAGGATTTTTGAAACATTTTCATACATATCCTGCATGGCGGTAAAGTTGGTTACGTTGGCATTGATGAGCCACAGAAAGCCCTTAAAACAAAGCCAGTTAAGCAAAATGGTGGTGCTGTAAAGCGACATATAACGGAAAAAATACCGTTCACCGTCGCGTTTCTGTGTGGAATAGGTCCAGTGCTTGTTGATATAGAACCCGTAGATCAATCCGCAGATATCGCCGAGTATGGAAGCGATTCCTACGTACTGTGCAAAGAAAGCAATGGTTTCCTTCAACAAGTTAAAAACAAGGATACTTAAAATGAAGGCAGTACCACCTACAACGCAAAAGCGAAAGGCCTTCAGAAGAAAGGGGTTATTTTTTATAAAACCGGGCAGCATCGTAAAAGCGCGAAGATACAAAAATTTGAAAAAGTCATCGTTTCAGGAGATGGCCACATACACCTGTTATCTTCTCAGGAACTGAGTTCTACAAACCGTTCAATGTCCGACGATTTACCAAAGAGGATAATGGTGTCGCCCTCATAGATCATGTGGTCGGATTTGGGTACCCCGATCACGGTTTCGCTCATCTCGGTTTTGCCCTGGATCAGTTCCTGCATCATTCGCCGAATGGTGATGAGGTTGAGTTTAAACGTTTCCCGGAAGCCGATCTCGCTCACGGCTTTATTGCAGGTTTTAGGGGGGGCCTTGATCTCAGCGATCTCGTAATCACCACTCATCTGAAGGAAGGTTTTTACATTCGGGTGGATGAGACGTTCGGCTACAATACTTCCTACTTCTTCTTCCGGCGACAGAATTTCTTCTACCCCCATCCGTTCCAGGATCATGCGTTGCTGCGGGGTGGAGGCCCGGGCAATGATACGTTTTACCTTCAGGCTCATTAAATGCACCACGGTGAGTAACAGTGATTCAAAGTCTTCACCAATGGCTACTACCACGGCATCCACATCCGAAATATTCTGGGCTTTGAGGTTGCGCAGTTCGGTGCTGTCGAGGCAAACCGGCAGGGCCACATCGTCGCGCAGGGTGTCGACTTTAGCCAC
>JBGAVF010000155.1:1658-7576 GCA_044228315.1 Bacteroidia bacterium
CTGAGGGTTTTTGCAATACGGGTTCCAAAGCGCCCGAGCCCGATGACGGCAAATTTGTATCTCATGGCAATTGTTGTAAATAGTGTTTGAAATGGTCTTTCATCACCTGCAGGCCATTGGTGAATGATTCGTGATTGTGAATGATGATGTCGGCCGAGCTTTTAAAGGGTATCAGGTATTTCCGGTACGAAGGCTCTACATGATGCTGCCATTGATAATGGATCATCTCTTCGGCGATGTTCCGTTCTTCCCGGTCACGTTTCATGCGCCGTTCCCAGCGAAGATGATCGTGGGCATCCACAAACACTTTTAAATGCAGTCGCGAGGCGATTTCAGGCTCACTGAAAATGAACAGCCCTTCCACGATCACAATGCGCGCCGGATCGTGCCTGATATACCGGGGCAGGGCTTCCGTATTGTTAAAGGTATATTCTTTCCGTTCGTAGGCCTGTCCCTGAAGCAGGGAGGTAAGATCTTTTATGAAGGCTTCAATATCCAGGGCCTCCGGTTCATCAAAATTGGGCTGCCCTTCGGCATCGAGCGGGATCTGGGCCAGTGGCTTGTAATAGTTGTCGAAGGAGATCAGGCATACTTCCTCATGAGTAAACCCTTCTTTCAGGGCATGCAGAAAACTGGTCTTGCCTGAAGCGCTCCCCCCCGTGATGCCTACAATATAGGGTTTTGTTTTTTGCATGATCAGCGCAAAAATAAGGCATTCACGGCTTACCCCATGAAGAATAATACGGGAGTATTTCTCCCGATCGGGTTGATTTTGGAACACGAATAAATAGAGGCATCCTTTTTTCTGTGGTATAGGTATTCTTTGTTCCTTTGCAAAGGAAAATCAATCTTAAAAAACCATCTGATTATGAACGCGGATAACCTTAAACAGAGTATTTACTCACTGATCGTTGAAACGAGTACTAACCTGCCCAGCGATGTACGCAGGGCCATTGCTGCAGCCAATGCCAAAGAACTGAAAGGCACCAAAAGCGGTACCGCCATGGGCACTATTACCAAAAACATTGATATGGCCTGCGACAATGTGGGGCCTATTTGTCAGGATACCGGGATGCCAACCTTTGAGATACATACTCCGGTGGGGGTGGATCAGTTGCAGATCGAAGAGATAATTCTGGAACAGGTGGCGCTGGCCACCAAAAACGGGAAGCTGCGTACCAATTCGGTAGATTCGATTGATGGTAAAAATACCGGTAACAACCTAGGTCCCGGCACGCCGGTGGTTCATTTTCATCAGTGGCGCAAGGATTATATTGAAGTGAAACTGATACTGAAAGGCGGTGGCTGCGAGAATAAAAACATACAATATTCACTGCCGTGTGAACTGGAACATCTGGGCCGCGCCGGACGCGATATTGACGGTGTGCGTAAATGCATCATGCATGCCGTATGGCAGGCACAGGGACAGGGTTGTAGTGCCGGATTCATTGGTGTTGGCATTGGAGGCGACCGCACCTCGGGATATGCACTGGCCAAGCAGCAACTCTTCCGTGAAGTGGATGATATCAATCCGGATCCCCAACTGGCCGAGCTTGAAAAGTATGTGATGGACAATGCCGACAAGCTGAAGATAGGTACTATGGGTTTCGGTGGACTGGTGACCTTGCTGGGATGTAAAATTGCCAAGAACAACCGGTTGCCGGCTTCCTTCTTTGTTAGTGTTGCCTACAATTGCTGGGCCTACCGCCGGTTGGGTATGGAAATTCATCCGCAGAACGGCACGATATTGAAATGGCAGTACCGCGAATACAATGAGATAAAACGCATGCATGATGACGCGGAAAAGCCGGCAGAAGAGAAAATAGTAAAGATCACGATCGACGAGGGCGGTATCAGCGAAATGGATGTGCGAAAAATAAATGCCGGCGATATTGTTGAGATATCCGGTTACATGTACACAGGCCGCGATGCCATGCATCATCACATGATGGAACATGATGCTCCGTTCAATTTGAGCGGACAGGTGATCTACCATTGCGGTCCGGTAATCAATAAAGATGAAACCGGCAAATGGAAGATCACGGCTGCCGGCCCTACCACCTCATCACGTGAGGAACCGTACCAGGCCGATGTGATGAAAAAAACCGGCGCCCGCATTGTGATTGGGAAAGGCGGGATGGGCCCTAAAACCCTGAAAGGATTGCAGGAGCACGGTGGTGTGTATCTCAACGCAATAGGCGGTGCAGCGCAGTATTATGCCGAGTGCATTAAAGAAGTGCTGGATGTGGGATGTCTGGAATTCGGCACCCCTGAAGCCATGTGGAAACTGCGGGTTGAGAATTTCCGTGCGGTGTGTACCATGGACAGCATGGGCAATTCATTGCATAAAGAAGTGCTGGAAGAAAGCGGACGCTTGCTCGAGCAATTCCGTCAGGCCTGAACCGGAAGCCCGGCTTACCGGTAATACTGTTTCACTTCTTCTTCTATCGATGCCGGTACCAGGTACCGAATCGTTTTCTGTTGCCTTACCGCCTCCCTGATATAGGTGGCTGATATATGAATGTAAGGCACATCGAAGAGATGGACCGTGGGAGCATGGTTCCACTTTTCATCCACCTCACCCCTTCGGTATACCAGAATGGAATAATTGGAAAGGATGGATTCATAGTCTTTCCATTTCTCAAAGCCGGATAAGTTATCGCTCCCCATGATGAGGCTGAACTGATGTTCAGAACGCAGGGCATGAAGATGCTCAAGAGTATGAATGGTATAGGAGGGAAGCGTGAGAGGTGAAATTCCACATCGCTGGCTTCGAAACGGTTGTTGTCTTCCACCGCTCCCTCTGAAGCAGGCGGAAACGCAATTGCTGGTCGAGCAGGTTCTGCTGCAGCTTGAAAGGGTTTTGGGGACTCAGCACAAACCATACTTTATCCAGCCCGGAAGCCTCAAGCATTTGCTCGGCCACAATAAGATGGCCGGTATGCACCGGGTTGAACGAGCCAAAAAACAATCCGATTTTCATTGGGAAAGAAATGATTGCACCAGGGCCTCCGATTCTGCAAAGGCGTGTTCAAGTGTATCGTTGACGATAACCGTATCGAAATACTTCTCGTAGGTCATTTCATAAACTGCTTTTCCAAGCCGTTGCTTCAGTTTTTCCTCGCTCTCGGTCTGTCGCGACATGAGGCGCATTTGAAGTGCATCCAGAGAAGGAGGCTTCACAAAAACCGAAAGTGCGTTATCGCCGTAATGTTTTTTAATATTCAGAGCCCCTTTCACATCCACATCAAAAATTACATTTTTACCTGCATCAAGTAAACGTTGTACTTCCGATTTAAGGGTGCCGTAATACATATCGGTATACACTTCTTCATACTCCAGAAATTCCTTATTCTGAACCCTGCGCCGGAATTCCTCAGGGGAAAGGAAATGATAATCGGTTCCGTCCACCTCATGCATGCGGGGCTTACGTGTGCAGGCACTTACACTGAAGGCAAGGTTGAGTTGCGGGAGGCTTAACAGATGACGGACCAGGGTGGTTTTCCCGGCTCCGCTGGGGGCTGAAAAAATGATGATCTTCATACGTTGACAGGAGGTTGGTTACAACACATTCAGGCACTGTTCCTTTATCTTCTCCAGCTCGTCTTTCATCAGCACCACCAGCTGCTGCATGCGCGAATCGTTGGCTTTGCTGCCAATGGTATTTATTTCACGGCCCATTTCCTGCGACACAAAATTCAGTTTACGGCCGTTGTTCTCTTCTTGTATCACCTCGGTAAAATACGTGCAGTGATTCCGCAACCGAACCTTCTCTTCCGATATATCGAGGCGTTCAATGTAATAGATCATCTCTTGTTCAAAGCGGTTTTCATCCACTTTCACGCGTTGCCGTATCTCATCCATATCTTTCGAGATACGATCGCGGATCGACTGCAACCGGGATGATTCCATACTTTCCACTTCCAGCAAGCGCGATAGAATATTCTGCACATTGCCCTCCAGTACGGTTGACAGAGACGCACCTTCCTGTCGGCGGAAGGCAGTGAACTTATCCAGGGCATCGCGCAATCCCTGCATTACCTTCTCAAAATCCTCATCGCTCATTTCTTCGGCGGTGCTTTTCATCACCTCCGGCAATTGCAGCACATTCTGCATCAGGTTCCTCATTCGGCAAGGCCATCTGATTGGCAATATGGGTGAGTTCTTTCAGGTACGACATAGCCAGATCGGTATTGATCTTGCGGGCACCGGCGGCTACATCTTTATATTCGATGCTGATGTTTACGTTTACACTGCCCCGCACACATACCCGGGATACTTCATTGCGAATCAGGAATTCGCGTGGATACATCTCTCTGGGAATCCGTAAACTCACATCAAGGGTTTTGCCGTTCACGGAGCGGATATCGGTTTTTACGGTAAAGCGGTCAAACTCAAGAATAGACTGCCCGTAACCGGTCATGGATAAAATCATAAGTGCAAAGGTAGTTTTTTCTGCGCAGGGTTATGATGCGCAACGGCAAGGTTAATTTCAGCTTTACGGGCCGTTTTTATTGACTAATTTTGCACTACTATAAAATATGGAAACGAACTATGAAACCCCGCGATGAAGAGGACCTGGAGCCCACGGTAGACCCGATGGAGGAGTATGGTGCGGAAGAAATTCAGCCTGCCGAAGAGCAGCATGAGGTATTCCGGATCGTAGTGGACAAGGGACAGGAGAGCATTCGTATTGATAAATTTCTGGCGGCCCGGCTGGCGAATATCAGTCGCACACGCATTTACCATGCAGCAAAAGCCGGCATGATAAAAGTGAACGATAAAAAGGTGGAGGTGAACTATAAAATAAAACCGCTCGATGTCATCACCGTATTCTATAAAAATCCGCCATCGGTGCATGAACTGGTTCCCGAAGATATTCCGTTGAATGTAGTATACGAGGATGATGAGCTGCTGCTGGTGAATAAAGTACCGGGCATGACCGTTCATCCGGGGGTAAGCACCCCAAACGGTACTTTGGTAAATGCACTGGCATTCCGTTACAAGAATCTGCCCAACCTGGCCAACGGTGAAGGTCGTCCGGGGCTGGTGCACCGTATCGATAAATTCACTTCCGGTTTGCTGGTGGTGGCCAAAAGCGAACGGGCCATGGCTTCCCTGCAGAAGCAATTCTTTTTTCATACCATTGAACGCAGATACTGGGCTCTGGTTTGGGGCGACTTCAAAGAGGAATCGGGCACCGTCAACGTAAATATCGGAAGGAACCCGGCCGACCCTACCACCATGATCGCCATCGACGATCCGAACTTCGGTAAAGAAGCCATAACCCATTACCGTGTGATCGAACGGTTTCATTATGTCACACTCATTGAATGCAAGCTGGAAACCGGCCGGACCCATCAGATTCGTGTGCACATGAAATACATCGGGCATCCGCTGTTCAGCGACGATACCTACGGCGGTGATAAAATACTGAAGGGAACCACATTCAGTAAATACCGTCAGTTCGTGGAAAACTGTTTCGAACTTTGCCCGCGTCAGGCCCTGCATGCAAAATCACTGGGATTCAAGCATCCTGCCACCGGTAACGACATGCACTTTGAGTCGGAACTGCCCGATGATATGCGACTGGTTATTGATAAGTGGAGGCGGTATGTACAAACCACCACCACCGATACTTCGGAGTCAAACAATTAAGTGTTACCTTTGTTATTCTGCATAATTCATTGTATGAGCGATATTCTTGAAAACAAAGTAACGGCAAGCAGCCTGATCACCATTAACCTGGAAGATTATTATGATACGCATGAACGGGCTTCTTTTGATATGAAGCAATGTTTGTTTCAGGGATTAATTCTGCGGGAGAAAGATTTCAGGCAGTTCATTACCGAACACGACTGGGAAACCTATCGTGACAAAAACGTGGCCATATACTGCAGTGCCGATGCCATTGTTCC
>JBGAVF010000156.1:0-7295 GCA_044228315.1 Bacteroidia bacterium
AATAATTCTGTACCGCATCATACAGGAATGCGTTAATAATGTGATGAAACATAGTGAGGCAAGCCTTCTTGAAATTCAGATCATTTGTGACGATAATGAAGTGGGTATCACCATTGAAGATAACGGAAAGGGATTTCTTGTTTCAGGGGCTACACAGAAAGGAGGTCTGGGTATTCAGAATATCATGAACCGTGTAGAATATATCAAAGGCAAGGTAAACTTTGATTCAACACCCGGCAATGGAACACATATTTATATTGAAGTGCCGGTTCAAAAAACGGTTGTTTGATCACTTGTTCGGCTCAAAATCCAGTACAGCCGAATTCATGCAGAACCGCACATGCGTGGGTGCCGGACCATCATCGAACACATGTCCGAGATGTGATTTGCACCGGCCACATTGTACTTCAGTACGGATCATACCATGCGAATAATCTTTTAAATAGATAACACTGTTTTTTCGTATCGCTTCGAAAAAGCTCGGCCAGCCGCAACTGCTCGAAAACTTGGCATCGGAGGTGAATAAGGGATTTCCGCACACGGCGCAATAGTATGTGCCAAGGCCTTCAAAATCCCAGTATTTGCCGGTGAAAGCATATTCGGTCCCTTTTTCCCGGGCAATGCGGTAAACCGTATCGTTCAGAATTTTTTTCCATTCCGAATCGGGAACATTCAATTCGGTTGTGTCGGTTCGGGAGTAATACGGATTGTTTCCTGTGGTATTCATAGTGAAGGTTTGCTGGTTGGGTTGATGCTGGCAGGCTGTAACTGAAATGAAAGAGAAAAAAAGACAGGCCGAGACTTGCAACAGTCGGTAATTCATAGGAAGTTTGATTTAGGTAATATACGTTTCAACCGGCTTTCTGGTTTTTCAACTCCTGATATTTACCGGTGCTGAACCTGTATACGTGCCACCTCCGTTCCCATACGAATAAGATATATGCCTTCCGGTAACTTCTCTGTTTCAAATGTAATATCATCACCCCCAGTGCACGGTTTCCTTTCCAGTAACTGTCCATGAATGGTTAGCAGTTCCACCACACCGGTATGCATACCGTTTACATGCACCATAGTGTTGGCCGGATTTGGAAATACAACAAACTGCACAGCACCGGCAACGTAGCCCAGTCCTGATTTTACGGTTACAGATACATCATAGTTTTTCTGACGGCTCCCGTCCTGTGAAGTAATCTTATAAGTAACTGGAGTTGTGAAGTTGTTCGATGTGCTGTTGCTTACCTGCGGAACGCCGTTTACCGAAGCACGGGCGGAATCGGACAACGTAAAATACGCCACCAGGGTTGCCCGGTTGGTGGAAGCAGGTACTGAAACGGCCACTGACCCGCCACCGGCTGATTGCGTAATTATACCGGTTGCGGCCGGACTGTTGAAGCCAAATGTAATAAGATCGCACGCTGTATTCGGAATTGTATGCACCACTACCTTATATGTTTTGAAATAGTTCACATCCTGCGCTTTCACGATATAGAAAACCGTATCCGAAAAATCATTGGCACTTGTGCCTGAGTACTGCCGGTTGCCGCTTACATATGCTTTGGCACTGTCGCTGAGTGTAAAGGTGGCGATCAGGCCATTCAATGGGGTGGCGAACGGAACCGAAATATCGACGATCCCTCCGAAGGCGGTTGCGGTGATGGTTCCGGTAGCCGCAGGTGAGGTAAATGAATAACTGATCAGTTCGCATGATTTGTTTGGAAGTACCGATACATTCACCGTGTAAAGTTTGGAATACGCTGTGTCCTGTGCGATCACTTTATAAATCACGGCTCCTGTAAAATTATTCGCGGTGCTTCCGGAGATTTGTTTTATGCCGAGTACATAGGCTTTAGCACTGTCACTGAAAGTAAATGATGCAATTAGGCTCTGAAGGGCTGTTCCATAGGGCACCTGAACACTGATATCACCGCCACCGGCATTGGGTGTGATGATGCCTGTGGCTGCAGGAGAAGTAAACCCAAAGGCCGTCATGCTGCATGATTTGCTCAGTCCCGGTAATACGGTCACAAGGTATGTTTTGCTGAAGCTGGTATCCTGCGCTGTCACTTTATAACTTACGGTGTTGGAAAAGTTGTTGGCAGTAACTCCGCTGGTTTGTAAGGTGTTGTTAACCGTTACCCGTGCGCTGTCGCTCACCGTGAAGGTGGCCAGCAGGGACGTGAGGCTGGTGCCATAAGGAACCGTAACAGACACTGTTCCTCCGCTTCCGGAAGGGGTTATGATCCCGCTAACCGAAGGGGTGACGAGGCCATAGCTGAGCAGATCACAGGCTTTGTTCTTCTCCCGTATCACTTTCACGAGGTATGTTTTTGTAATTGATAGGTCTTGCGAAACGATGGTGTAGACAAGACTGCTGTTGAAATTGTTCTTTGTAACACCACTGACCTGTGGTACGCCTGCAATAGCAGCCCCCGATAGATCAGACAGTACAAATTGGGCTTTCAATGAATCGAGCACGGAACCATAAGGTACATATACCGTGATACTTCCTCCGGTGGGTGACTGCTCAAGCGAGTCAAGTACGCTCAGGCCCGGGAACGTGAACGACCGGATTCCTACGAAACAACGGGTGGAGTCAGAAATGGCATTGTTGGTATTTCCTGCGATGTCGGTGAACGCACCGGCATTTACCTGCAAGCTCACATAGCCGTTATTTGTTGGCGTAATGGTAGCCCGGTAGGTAAAAGCATCCAGGGTTGTGAAATTGCTCAGGGTTCCGTTCGTAACGGTGATGTCGCCCGAAGAAAATCCGTTCACCCATTCGGTTACTGAAAAGAGGGCTGTAAAGGAATTATTTACTTCCGGTTTTGGGATCGTGATACTCATCACCGGTTTCACTTTGTCAATATAAATGGCATAATCTTCCGACTGCCCATAGGTCAGTGCTCCGCAGGGCGCACTGCTCGCATTGTTCCAGTCGCTCACCACCCGCATCCGTATGTATTTGTTCGTTACCGCCGGATTGAGCGGAATGCTTACACTGCAGGAGCGCCGGCCCATGCCATTGGCAACGGTGCCTACCAGTTCATTGGCATCCAGAAATGAACCGTTGTTGTTGTAGTCGATGTATACCTTGGCCGTTTCATTGTATGAATTTCCGTTGGTAACGAACGCTGTATAGGTTGTTCCGGCCATTACCATGGTACTTGCAATACATGTAAAATCTTCGGTGCTGGCAGTAGAATAGGTGGAATAAGCAGAGGTTTGGTCAATGGTGTTGAATTCAAAACGCTGAATGCCAATCGTAAAGTTGCCGATATTATTGGTTGTTGTAGTACATGTGGCAGGGATCGCTAAAGAGGAATTCACAAACGGAATACTTTTGAAATGGGCACCTGTGGCATTGCTCACTTTTTGTGTAATTACATAATTACCGATTGTGGTGAATCGTATCTCTGCCCGGTCGCTCAATGAATCGGTACCATTAATGTACGTCCAGCCCGTGGCCGGCACAATGTTCCATACCCTGGAAAGCGGACTGCCTGTGGACTGGTCCACCAGCATGTACGTATCGGGGCAGCCCTGAGAAGTCACCGGTTTCATTATAAAATCGGCAGTTGGAGCAATGGCTGTGCTCTTATACAGGTCGGTTTGCCAGATACCGCGTCCGTAAAATGAAACATGAAGGCGGCTTTTGCCGGTACCGTCGCTCATGATCTCCATGTCGGATATCTGGGCGATCGTGGGCAATCCCTGTGAAAAGGAGATCCAGTTGTTGAGGAAGCGGTTGCGGTAGTACACACCAAAAGCGGTGCACACATACATGCTGGAATCAACCGCTTTCTGGTCGATGATGAATCGAATGATGGTATTCGCCGGTAGGTTTTTGGTGAGATCGGTCCAGGTATTGCCCCGGTCTTTGGATTTGAAAATTTTATTCGAGTTGGTCACTGCATAAAGCACGTTCGAATCAATATCGGCCGTTTCAAATTTTACGATCTGATCGGTATAGGGCCATGTGAGCTGTGTCCAAACCGGTGTGGTTGCATTAATATTATCGCAACGGAAGAAAAGGGAATTGGCTTTAAATGCATAGAACGTACTGCGTGAGGTGTATGGAAAAGCACAGGCCAGAAACGTATTCGTGTTATTCCCGCCCAGATTATTGCTGATCTGCGTCCAGCTTACCGATGAGCCGGGTATTGCCCTTACATTGGTGCTGCGGAAAATGTTGGTTGTGTAATAAAAAAGGGTATTCGTATCGGTGGCATGCAGAATGTACTTACCGGCTCCGTTAATACCTTCTTCAGCACCCGTATAAAAATTTTTACGGCTGCCTCCTTCATAATACATCAAGGTGGAATCCCTTCTGTCAAAAACAAAATCTCCGGTCCAGTCCCCGCCTCTGATAGTACTGAATTTGGTGTTCAGGTAAACATCCAGACCGTTATCCTGAAGTCCTCCGATCAGGGCATCTTTATTGAAATTGCTGTTTCCGAGACGGTAAAATTCAGAAGCGGTCAATCCGTCTTCAAGGGTGGTCCAGGTGTTTCCCCCGTTCAGGGTACGGTCGAGTCCCCCATCATGACACAGGAACATTTTATTGGGGTTGAACGGTGAAAAAAGAAAGTTGTGTTTGTCGGCATGTACGCCGTAGGCCCAATGTGACTTTAGGGTCCATGATATACCGGCATTTTGCGAATACCAAACATTGATACCGGCCACAAATATTTTTGCCGGGTTGAAGGCATCTACCGCAATGGCCAGATTGTAACTTCCCTGTCCGTCTACACTGCTGCCGTTATTGCTGTAGCCCAGTATGTTGGGTGTGTCACTTTGCAGCGTGAAGGTATTCCCGTTGTCGTTTGATTTGAATAAGGCGTAATAGCTGTTATTCGATGCGGTTGATTTCCAGATGAGGGTATAGATCAGGGAAGTGTCAGCAGGTGTTAACCCGATGCGGATTCCGGAAGCGGGAATGGAAGTGCTGATGGTTCGCTGCACCCAGGTTTCTCCATAGTCATACGATACATAGAAATAGTTGTTGCTCGATGCATATATTATATTGGTGCTCTGGTATCTGAATTCAATATCACGGTAGCTGGCATTCACGGTGGTTTTTTTGGTCCAGGTGGCCCCGCTGTTGGTCGATTTATAAATACCATCGCCGCATGCTGCCAGTAACGAGCCGGTATCATTCGGGAAGAAGATAATTTCACTTACCAGGCGGTTACCTAAACCGGTGGTTGCCTGATACCAGCTGCTGCCACCGTTGAGGGTTTTCCACATTCCAAGTCCGCCACCATTATAATTGGCATCCCCGGTTCCCAGATACATTTCATTCGGATTTAACGGGTTAATGGCAAGCGAAGCACAGGCGGTTTGAGGCAGCCGGTCGCTGATCGCCTTCCATGAAACACCTTCATTCGATGATTTGTAAACACCGCCCGAAGCACTCACGGCAAACAAAGTAGTGGAGTCGGTGGGGTGATACACCAGCTGTGATACCCGGCCCATACCGGTTGTTTGAACGCTCGGGTTGTCGGGAAATTTCACAGGACCAACCTGCGTCCAGTTGGCAAGGTTTTGTGCCTGAAGAACAAGTGTACTAAAAAAGAAAAGTAGAGAAAGTATAGGTTTCGTCATCGTTGCAAAGTGTCGGATTGTGATTTTTTCCATTGTTCAATGATCTCTTCACCGGTCATCAGCGTACCATCAGGTTTCACCAGGTTTTTATTGCGTTGCTGCCAGTCGAGAAAGCGTTTGTATTCGTAAACATACTCCACCGGATGTTTTTTTTCAGTGGCGTTGGGCGTGAAAATATCCTGACCTTCCCCGTTTTCTTCGGTCGGCTTGTCGCGGTTCTCCCAATAAAGGTTGAATGCACGTACTGCGGCATTGTAGTTTACCCCGGGGCTGTCCATCATAGCGATCCAGTACGGGTAAATACTGGAATCGTTCACCGGCGTTTTCCGGTTCTGCGTCATACGGCGTGATTGACAGGAAATAACCAAAAGGATAGCCAGTGTGCTAAAAAAGAATTTGTGGAAGGAGGCTAATAAGGGCATGTGCCGCAAATGTAAGAAAACCCTGAATGATTGCTCTCAAAGCCTTTGGGTATGAATCGTTAATGAATGAAAAAGAATAACCGGTTAAAACACCGCTCATTTGGGTTGTTTGGCCCAGTCCATATAAAGTACGTTCCACTGGTGTCCGTCCGGGTCGGTAAAATTGAACCCGTAAAGCCATCCCATATTTTCTGCTGGTTTACCGCTAACACTACCTCCGGCTTCTGTTATTTTCTGCGCCATGGTATCCACCGCTTCACGGCTGTCGGCTTCAATTGAAATCAGTACCTCATTCCCTTTTGAGGTGTCGGTGACAGGCACTGAGGTAAATTGCCGGAATGTGCTTTCATGAAAGAGCATCACTACCTGGTTCTTATTCCCGATGAGCAGGCCAAGCGACGTGTCGCTGTTGCCGTGTTCGGTGAATGTAAAACCAAGATGTGTGAAGAACCGGCGTGATTGCTGAATGTCTTTCACTGGAAGGTTGAACCAAATATCTTTGATCATGGTAAATAGGTTTTGGGGTTAATACAGCATAAATTTCATGGAAGACACACCTGTAGCATACCGGCAATAAGCCATGTATATGCCGGCCGGGAGTGTATTTCCGGCAATTGTATGCCGGGAGAAGCAATCCGTTTTCTTATAAACCGCTTGTCCTTGCATGGAATAGACAGTGAGTTCGAACGGACCTTCCATAAGTATCGTAATGTCGTCGTGCGACGGATTGGGAGCAATGCGCATCTCAGGTATTTGAGCCGTTAGGTTTTCAATCCCGTTCACTTTTTTGCAGGAGGAATCGATGTCCTGTTTCGACAAATAGCCACTTCTTACGATATCCTGACGGAACATGAGCCATTCCGGGCATTTGCCGTTTCCGGCTTCAATCATGAAGGCTTTGCCGCAGTTCAAGCTGTCGGGGGTATAGGTTCCGTACCCGGCCACTACAAACACATCCATCTTCCCGTTCTTGTTAAAGTCGGCTACCAGGGGACCATGATTCACATCGAAATAGGGGAGACCCGACGAAAAGTTACTGCGAAGATTCAGCTTCCAGAGTAGTCCGGTGTAGGGTTCTACGGCAATTACATCCCCCATATAAAATCCGGCCACCAGATCGAGAATGCCGTTGCCGTTGATATCGGCAATGGCGCAGCCCCGGAATGAGGAGAAGGTGGTAGGATATGACCATTCTGTGTTGCCGGTTTTTCCATCAAGAACCCAGATTCTTTCATCGAGTGTTACCCAGTCGTTATTGGTCACCACCAC
>JBGAVF010000157.1:0-7252 GCA_044228315.1 Bacteroidia bacterium
AGGCAGACTGTTTTGGGAAAGGCACAGACTTCCAGTGACAAGAGGCAAACTGAGTTGGGAAAGAGGCAGACTTCCAATGACAAGACCCAGACTTACTTGGGAAACTGACAGACTTTCCCGGGAAACTGACAGACTGGCGGGAATTGAACGTAAAAAGTAAAAGGTAAAGCGTAAAACGAAAAATCCGGGGGTATAAAAGATGATTGTGTAAACTATGTAAAATCCTTCTTGTCCTTTGCCTTAACCTCAACTTATCTCTAAACTTCTAAACTCTAAACCCTAAACCCTAAACCCTAAACCCTCCACCATCTACCCCCGATAGCTTCAGAGTACCACTTGCATATTCCTCAAAAGAAAATATCTTTGCTGTTACAGAACCTGAAAATAAAAACATATAACCCAAGGCTGTTGCCTGGTGATTTTTTTGAATCGTTAATTAAAAAACAGTTTACCCGTATGTTCGACTTTATTGGTGATATTCATGGTCATGCCGATAAGCTTACCACCCTGCTCTACAGGCTCGGCTATCGCATGAAAAATGGTACCTACCAGCACCCCGATAAAAAAGTCATCTTCATCGGTGACTACCTCGACCGCGGACCCAAGATCATGGAAACCGTAAAGCTGGTGCGTCGCATGACCGATGAAGGCCACGCCATCGCCCTCATGGGCAATCACGAATACAATGCCATCTGCTTTCATACCGAAGACCGGGAAGGAGGGCACCTGCGCAAACACTCTATTAAGAATGTGATGCAGCATGCCGAAACCCTGCGTCAGTATATTCACCACCAATGGGAATACGACGACATGATCGAATGGCTCAAAACCTTGCCCCTCTATTACGAAACACCTCACTTCAACGCCGTTCACGCCTGCTGGGACCACGAAGCCATCGACTACCTTAAAAAAAATCTTCCCGGCAACCGGCTCACCAACGAGCTCCTGCACAGCACCCGGGAAAAAGATTCCCCCCTGGGCCAGGCCATCGACGATACCCTCAAAGGCAAAGAGATATCCATGCCCCACGGCCTGTTCTTCACCGATAAAGACGGCATGCACCGCCGGCGTATCCGCATCAAATGGTGGGAAGACCCGGAAGTGGCTACCTATAAAAGCATCAGCGTGATCCCTATCGATACGCTTCCCGAAGAGAAGTTCGACCTCTCCCTCATACGCACCCGCAACTACTATAAAGAAGAAGAGAAGCCGGTGTTCTTCGGGCATTACTGGTTTGGCGGACAACCTGCTTTATGCCGCGACAACACCTGCTGCCTCGACTACAGCGTGGCCCGGGGCGGCAAACTGGTGGCTTACAGGTACGAAGGCGAATCGGCCCTCTCGAATGAAAAACTGGTGTATGTGTAATACTTACTGAATACGCGACAACGCCTTCTCCAGGTATTCAAACATGGAAGGAATCTCTTCCATCTTCACCGTACCTATCGAAACACGAAACCAGTCGGTATCGTTGTGCGCCCCGAAGGCCGTGAACGGCACAATGGCCCAATGGGCCTCCTCCAGCAGAAACGTGCCGATGTCTTTGGTGTCTTGTATAACGGTGCCATCGGGCAGGGATCGCCCCTTCAGGGCAAACTGTACCGAAAGATAGATCGCTCCCTGGGGTTCGATGATATGTACCGGATATCCTTTGGCCTTCAGGGCCATGAAACCATCGTATATGGCATGGAAGCGGGCGTTGATCTTTTCTTTCAGGGTGGTGTTGAAGGCGGTTACCTCGGCCTCATTGCTAAGAAAGGAAGCCAGTGCCACCTGTTCGGCTTTGGGAGCCCAGGCACCGATATGTCCGAGCAGCGATTTCATTTTGCTGATCACATGCTCAGGACCCATGCCCCAGCCCACACGCACGCCGGTAGCGCACAGGGCCTTCGATATGCCATCTACAAAAAGTGTGTACTCCTTCATCTCCGGCACCAGTGATACCGGGTTGGTATGCTGATGTTGTCCGCTGGTGAGGATCCAGTATATCTGATCGTAAAGCAGGTACAGGGGCTTGCGGGTATTTCCCCTGCGGCGGTTCTCGGCTAAGATGAGGTCGCAGATGTCTTTCAGTTGTTTTTCCTGAAACAAGGTGCCGGTTGGGTTTAGGGGCGAACACAAGGCAATAAGTGTGGCTTCCGAGATATGCGGAGCCAGCTCTTCGGCCGTTGGCAAAAAGCCGTTTTCAGGTTTGGTTTGTATCTCGATCTTCTGCGCATCGGTTAAGTGGCAGTAGTGGTTGTTGTTCCACGAAGGCACCGGATACACCACCTTGTCGTTGGGGTCGATGATAGCCTGGTAAATGGTGTAGATGAGTGGGCGTCCGCCGGCAGCAATAAGGTACTGATCGGCCGGGTAGTCGAGGCCGATATGTTTTTTAATGTAGGCGGCCACGGCGTTGCGGAGCGAAGCCATGCCATCGGCCGGGGGGTAGTTGGTTTGATTGTCGCGGTAGGCCTGAATGATCGCTTCCTTGTAAAAGTCGGGAATGGGAAACAGGGCCGGGTCGAAATCGCCAATGGTAAGGTTGAATATTTTATGTCCTTCACGGGCCTTCTGGTTGATCTCGCCGTTGAGGCGAATGATCTCAGATCCAATGAGGGTGTCGGCTTTTTGAGAAACGGGTATCACGCTGCTAAACTATTGATGCGCGAAGGTATGGCATTTCCAATCTTTCAACATGATGTGAATTAGGAAATCAACCCCGTGAACCCTGATGCAAATCAATATGGATGTAGCTGCTTTCACCGATAGGCCGGGGAAAGGTTTTCTTTTTTATACGGAGCAGGTTGCCAAAAACTCGTTATTAATAGTATTATTGAAAAAAAATCAGGCATGGACAGCTACGCCCTTATTCCCTTGTTTTTTCTCATCGCCTTCCTGTATGCTTCGGTAGGTCATGGCGGTGCCAGCGGATACCTGGGGATCATGGCCCTGGCCGGCATCAGCGCCCTGTGGATGAAACCCTCGGCACTTATCTTAAACATACTGGTATCGGGCATTGCCACAGTGCAGTTTTTCAGAGCTGGGTATTTCAGCGACAAATTGCTGTGGCCTTTCATCCTTCTGTCCATCCCCTGCGCTTACCTGGGTTCCCGCATGCCGCTTCAGGAGCATATTTATAAAATGGTATTGGGTGCCTGCCTAATTGTGTCGGTGGCCCGCATATTACTGATGCCGTTGATCAAAGTCACCACGGATTTAAAACCCTTGCCCCTGGTACCG
Source organism: Bacteroidia bacterium (assembly GCA_044228315.1). Classification (GTDB taxonomy): domain Bacteria; phylum Bacteroidota; class Bacteroidia; order UKL13-3; family UKL13-3; genus CAINMV01. Next base: position 3,226 of record JBGAVF010000157.1, read on the forward strand.
GCCCTGCTGGTGGGCGGTGCCATCGGGTTGATCTCGGGAATGATCGGCATTGGGGGAGGTATATTGTTATCGCCCTTGCTATTGTTGTTTCGCTGGTCGGATGTGAAAGAAACCGCGGCAGTATCGGCCCCGTTTATTGTGGTGAATTCCCTTGCAGGGCTGGCAGGTATACGTTATACGTCCATTCAATTCCCTCCGTATATGCTGTATTGGGTGCTGGCAGCCACGGTGGGCGGACTGGCGGGCGCGTATTGGGGAAGTAAAAAGCTGAACACCCAATGGCTGCGGTATATATTATCGGTGGTGCTGTTGTTTGCTGCTTTCAAACTCTTCATCACCTAACGCGGGTGACTCCCTGCATTCCCATTTTTAGTTGTAAACTTGTACTGCATTAAATACCAACCCGAATTTATGGTAAGTGTAAAAGAAGCCCGGGAACGATTGCTGAACAATTGCCGTCCCTTGCCCCGACGCCGCATGCCGGTGGTGAATAGCCTGGGATATGTGCTGGCACAGGATGTGAGATCGCCGGTGGATAGTCCTGCATTCAACCAGTCGGCAGTTGACGGGTATGCCGTATATACCGACAAGCCTTTGACCGACGAGCCCATGCAGTTCACCATCACCGACGAGTTGAAAGCCGGTGACCGTCCCATACTTTTTATGAAGAACAATACCGCCGTGCGCCTCTTCACCGGCAGCGCCGTGCCACTCAATGCCATGGGTGTGGTGATGCAGGAAAAAGTGACGGTGGTGGATAAAACACTGCATGTGCCTTCGGAGTATATGAAGGCGGGAGCCAATATCCGCTACCGGGGCACACAAATTAAAAAGGGTGAAACAGCGCTCGGCAAGAAGCAGATATTAAATCCGGCAGCGATCGGCTTTTTACTTTCCTTGGGCATAACGGAAGTAATTGTGTATCCGAAGCCGGTGGTGACGGTACTGGCCACAGGCAATGAGCTGGTGGAAGCTGGAAAGAAATTACAGCCCGGTCAGATCTTCGAATCGAATACCGGCATGCTGCAGGCCGCTTTGCATCAAACAGGCTTTCATGCCGTATCGGTAAAAACGGCAACGGATACAAAAGCAACGATCAAAAGCCACCTGCGCAGCATGCTTTTGAAGTCGGAAGTGATGATCGTATCGGGAGGCATATCGGTGGGGAAATACGACCTGGTAAAGGAAACCCTGGAAGCGTTGGGTGTTAAGGAGTTGTTTTATAAAGTGGCCCAGAAGCCGGGCAAGCCGTTGTATGCAGGAAAGAAAGGCCGTTGCATGGTGTTTGCTGTGCCCGGTAATCCGGCAGCCGCACTGGTTTGTTATTATGAATACATTCTGCCCGTGTTGCGACGCATGAGCGGACTGGAATCCATCACCCTGAAAAAAGAGTGGTTGCCATTGGCCTCGGCCTTCACTATAAAAGGAGACCGGGATGTTTTTCTGAAAGCCATGGTGCACGACGGGCTGGTGCAAATACACGATGGACAGGAATCGAATATTCTTAAAACGTTTGCCACCTCCAATGCGTTGGTGTACCTGCCTTCGGGTGCGCACAAGCTGAAGTCGGGCGACCGGGTAGAAACCCATTTACTCCCCTGATGTTCATGGAAGCCCTAGCTGATATAACCATCATCATACTTGCCGGAGGAAAAAGTTCCCGTATGGGTGAAGACAAAGGCATGATGCCGTTTCACAACCGTCGCCTTATCGACTGCATGCTGGAGAAAGCGCAGGCGGTGAGCCGGCTTGTGTTTGTGGTGGCCAATGATGAGAGGTATCATCAACTGGGCGTTCCGTGTTATGCCGATGCCATCGTTTCGCAGGGACCCATGAGCGGGGTGTACACCGCGCTTATGCACAGCACCACCCATAAAAATCTGGTGCTGAGTTGCGATATGCCACTGGTTCCGGTGGAGTATCTGCGAACACTGGCTGCTTCCGCCGGTGAAGAGGAGGTGCTGGTTACCGCACACGGTGAACAATGGGAGCCCTTGTGTTCGGTGTACGATAAAAACACCATGCCTTACCTGCAGGCTTGCCTGCAGCGCGAAGAAGCAGGTTTGATAAAAGCGATCCGCAGCTTGAAGTATAAAGAACTCGATGCCCGGGCACAACCCGGGTATTCCCCCGATTGGTTTTATAATATCAATACAAAAGAAGATCTACAAAAAGTACCCTATTAATAAATGAAAGTTTACCTATTCGGCATGCTTGCCGATCAGGCCGCACAATCGGCCCTGGAAGTCGGAGCACCCGATACCGATACGCTGATAAAAGCGCTGAAACAAACGTTTCCTTTTTTCGAAACGTTGCCGTTCTCAGTGGCGGTGAACCGCAACATAATTACAGCCAACACCTCTCTTACCGATACGGATGAGGTGGCCCTGATGCCGCCCTTTGCCGGAGGGTGATGCGTATTAATGTTGCACGCACATCTTCCGGATCTCTGTGCCGGTGTTTGTACTTACATGAATGATATACAGGCCATCCGGGAATGAATTTACATTCAGTGTTACCGATAAAGCGTTGGTTCTTTCTTCGGTGATCAGGCGTCCGTCGGGCGTAAACACGTGTATTTCTTTTGTGCCCTCTTCCTGAAATCCGAGGGTAGTTCTTTCACGGGCAGGATTGGGAAATAACGCAGGTTGCGAAACGTTTCGTGGTTGTAATCCGGAACCGAAACCCATGTACCATATTTCATTGCCGTTGTAGGCATCGGTTGCGGTGAAATACAAGGTGCCTTTGAAAGAGGTGAGATAAGAAGGGTTGGAAGAGGTGCTTCCCAAATACAAATCTTTCACCAGTACAGTGCCCGCATCGGTGCCGTTGCTTTTCCATAATTCAATACCATTCACCCCGTCGTTCGCCGCGAAATACAGCGTGCCGCCAATATCAATGAGGTTGTTCGGAGACGACGACGTGTTGCCGCTGCGTATATCTTTCACCATCGTGGTGCCGGCGCTGCTGCCATCGGTTTTCCATAGTTCCAGTCCGCTGCTGCCATTGCTGGCGCTGAAGTAAACATTTCCGTTGAAAAGGGTAAAGCGAGTTGGGTTGGCATCGGTATTGCCCGGGTTGATATCTTTCACCATCATGGTACCGGCCGAGGTGCCATCACTCTTCCACATCTCATTTCCATACACATCGGTCCAGGCTGCAAAATACAGAGTGCCGTTGAGGTAGGTTAGGTAGGAAGGATTGGAATATCCGGGCGGGTTTATATCTTTTACCAGCACGGTGCCGGCATCGGTGCCATCGCTGATGCTGAGTTCTCCGGCATTGGCTCCATACGTGGCTACAAAATATACCGAAGAACCGGCGGCAGTGATTTGTCCGGGTGCTGAGGAATACGCATTGGGCTCCAGGTCTTTCACCATCACGGTGCCACCGGTAGTGCCGTCGGTTTTCCATAATTCAATGCCGTGAATCGAATCATTGGCTGAAAAGAACAGGGAGTTGCCGGCCACAGCAAAATAGGAGGGGGCCGATGCATTGAAGCCCGGACGAATATCTTTCACCAGTAAGGTGCCGGCCTCGGTACCGTCGGTCATCCACAGTTCGGTGCCCGTTTTCCCGTCATCGGCCGAGAAATATAGTTTTCCTTTGAAGGCGGTGAGGTTGTTCGGGTCGGAGCCCGACATGGTATTGCCCGGGTAAATATCTTTTACCATCACAGTGCCGGAAGCCGTGCCGTCGCTTTTCCAGAGTTTAGTACCTGAAGCATTGGTAGCGGTAAAGAAAAGAGTACCGTTTACATTGGTCATGTTCGACGGATAAGAGCCGGAACTTCCGGTATAAATATCCTTAACCAATACTGTTCCGGCTTCGGTGCCATCCGACTTCCACAACTCGGCTCCGTTCACCCCATCATAGACATAGAAAAAGAGCGTTCCGTTAATGTTGATGAGATTGGTGGGATTGGCATTGGCAGTGCCGGCAGCAATGTTTTTAAGCAGTATGGGTTGCTGTGCATAAAGTAATACGGTGCACATGCAGCAAACCGAAAGGAATAGAAAAGTAAGAT